>NZ_JAOCFV010000059.1:0-27935 GCF_029842145.1 Stenotrophomonas sp. GD03794 | reverse complement strand
TCACGCCTCCGCCGAAGAACGTCGCCCGATCCGGCGGGTTCAATTCCGCACCTAGACGCAGGCGCTCCGGCAGATCCGGGTTGGCGATGAACGGGCGACCGAAGCCGATCAGGTCGGCCCAGCCTTCCGCCAGTGCCTGCTCGGCGCGCTCGGCGGTGTACTTGCCGGCGTAGATCAGGGTGCCCGGGTAGATCAAGCGCAGCGCCTGCTTGAACGCCACCGGCATCAGCGGTGCATCGTCCCAGTCGGCTTCGGCGATGTGCAGGTAGCCCACGCCCAGCGCACCCAGCAGGTGCGCCGCGGCCAGGTAGGTAGCCTGCGGCGTATCGTCCACCGCGCCCTGCAGCGTCGTCAGCGGCGCCAGACGAACACCGACGCGGTCACCACCGGCTACTGCAGTCACCGCCTGCACGACCTCGCGCAGGAAACGCAGCCGGTTCTGCAGCGAGCCGCCATAACCGTCGCTGCGCTGGTTGGCCTGCGAGTCGATGAACTGGTTGATCAGGTAGCCATTGGCTCCGTGCAGCTCAACGCCATCGAAGCCGGCGGCCAGCGCATTGCGGGTGGCCTGCGCGTAGTCGGCGATGATGCCCGGAATCTCGGCCTCGGCCAGCGCGCGCGGCATCGAGTGCTGGATCATCTCGCCCACGCCCGCTTCCGGGCCTGCGCCGGTGGGGTCGACAAACACCTTCACCCCCTCGGCCAGCAGCGCCGACGACGACACCGGCGCGGCACCATCGGGCTGCAGGGCTACGTGCGAGACCCGACCCACATGCCACAGCTGGGCGTAGATGCGGCCACCAGCAGCGTGCACGGCGTCGGTCACCTGGCGCCAGCCCTGCACCTGCTCCGGGCTGTGGATGCCCGGGGTCCAGGCATAGCCCTGGCCCTGCGGGCTGATCTGGGTACCTTCGCTGACGATCAGGCCGGCGCTGGCCCGCTGCGCGTAATAGGCAGCCATCTCGGCAGTGGCAACGTTGCCGCCTGCCGCGCGCGAGCGGGTCATCGGCGGCATCACGATACGGTTGGGCAGGGTCAAGGCGCCCAGGCGGTGGGGGGTGAACAACATGGCGGCGATCTCTTGCGGGGGGGGAGTGACCGCAAGGATGGGGATGGATGCCGCAGCGCAACAGGCGGATCGTGGCAAAACAGTTGTGCCTTGCAGGCAAGGATGGCGTGGCCAGGGGTCAGAGCCCCTTCCTGCGGAACGGGATCCGACCCCGCGCGCAACCGGGGTCGGATCCCTTTGCAACGCAGAGGGCTCTGACCCCGAAGCCGGTTACAGCGTGGGCTCGATCAACGCCCCGCCATGCGCCACGCGGTCATAACAGGTGCGCACCACGTCTTCGCCGTACTTGATCTCCAGCCGGCGCACGATGAAGTGGCCGCGCGCCATGTCCTGGTAGTAATCGGTGAACATCGTATTGAGCGTCGCACCGGCGGCCGCACCCACGATCGGCACCGCCTGTGCGGCGAATTTCTCGGTGACCACCACGCCGAAGCGCGCGGCCACCTTCTCCACCATCTTCGCCAGCAGCTTGCCGGCTTCCTTCGGCGCCACGCCCAGGGTGAGGTCGCGGCCGGTCACCACGCGCCCGGCCAACTCGGCCGACAGGTGGCGCATCACATCGGTGGTGAAGCCACGGGCCAGGTAGTAACCGGTCTCGCTGGCGTCATCGCGCGGCGAGTTGCCGCCCAGCGCGAACACCTCCAGGCAGGCCTGGCGTGTGCTGAACTCGGACAGGTCGAACCCCTCGCTACGGGCCACGTCGGCTACCGCACGCATCATGATGGTGGTCGATACCGGCAGCTCGATGAACAGCGCGGCAAAACCAAAGGCGCCGCCCACCGCACCGGAGGTCGCTGCCGCCAGCTTGTGCCAGCGGGTGGATGCCCCCTTGCCGGGCGTGTTGTCCATGCTCCACAGCGCCGCCTGCGCCGACTTGGACAGTGCTGCCTGCACCGCACCGTGGATGCGGCCGGAGACCGCCTTGGGCAATGCCTTCACCGCGAACTCCAGTGGCGTGCCGACCAGATTGGCCATGCGCGCGGTCAGGGTCGGCGCTTCCAGCAGGGTCACCGCCCGCTGCAGGTCAGACCAGTCGCGGGCATCGTGGGCAATGTCGCGGGGGAGCAGGATGGGCTCGTTCATGGCGCTGATCTTAGCGCCGGGGAGTTGAACGGAGGGTAGTGCCGGCCGCTGGCCGGCAACCTGATACACGTCACGCAGGCCGCTGAATTGCCGGCCAGCGGCCGGCACTACCAGTTCGCGTGTCACCCGGTAGCGCCGGGCCATGCCCGGCGGCGTCGTTCAAGCAGTCGGCAGGCCCGACAGCGCGCCCATGAACTGGCGGTAGTGGCGCAGCTCGGCAATCGAATCATGCACGTCGCTCAGTGCGGTGTGGTTGCTGTTCTTGCCCACGCCGGCGGCCACGTTCGGCGCCCAGCGCTTGGCCAGTTCCTTCACCGTGGACACGTCCAGATTGCGATAGTGGAAGTACTTCTCCAGGCGCGGCATCTGGCGGTGCAGGAAGCGGCGGTCCTGGCAGATGGAGTTGCCGCACATCGGCGACAGGCCGGCCGGGATCCACTGCGCCAGGAAGTTCACCGTCTGTGCCTCGGCCTGGCCGAGGGTGGTGGTGCTGTCCACCACGCGCTGCCACAGGCCCGAACGGCGGTGCTGGTTGCGGTTCCACTCGTCCATCGCTTCCAGTGTTTCCAGCGGGTGGTGGATGGCAAATTCCGGGCCTTCGGACAACACGTTGAGCTGGGCATCGGTGACAACGGTCGCGATCTCGATGATCGAATCATTGTCGGTATCCAACCCGGTCATCTCCAGGTCGATCCAGATCAGTCGTTCGTTGGCCGCGCCGTTGTCCGCCATGTGTCGCCTCGCTGCTGGGCAGGCGCGCGGCCTACCGGTGGTGGAAAGAGGCGCCCATCATACCCGTTCGCCCCTCAACCCTCGCCGCCGTGGTCTTCCAGCAGCAGCGGTGGCTTGCCACGCTTGGCGCGGAAATAGTTGGTCAGGCGCATGCTGGCGTCCTTGGCCAGCACCCCGCCGTGGATCTCCACCCGGTGGTTGTGGCGGGCATCGCCGAGCAGGTCGAACACGCTGCCGCAGGCGCCGGTCTTGGGATCGCTGGCGCCGTAGACCAGCCGCGAGACACGCGCATGCACGATCGCCATCGCGCACATCGCGCACGGCTCCAGGGTCACGTACAGCGTGCTGCCAAGCAGGCGATGATTGGCCAGCCGCTTGCCACCGGCACGCATGGCCACGATCTCGGCATGTGCGCTTGGGTCGTGCGAGGCGATGTTGAGGTTCCAGCCCTCACCCAGCAGTTGGCCGTCGGCGCCCACCAGCACCGCCCCCACCGGAATCTCATCGAACTCGCGCTGCGCGCGTTCGGCCAGCGCCAGCGCATGGCGCATCCAGTGTTCGTCGGCGTCGTGCACCGGTACACCCAGGGCATCGGTCATGGCGGTTCTCGTGTGTCTGCAGGGCCAGGATGGCCGCCGGGGCCGCATTGTACGCCCGGGGCCGTGCAGGCGCCGCTAGCGCGCGTCGAAGCGCTCGCGGGCAGCGTCCAGGGCCGGGAAATTGTGCTCGGCCCAACGGTCCAACGCGGTCAGGGTGTCTACCAGACTGCGCGCAACCTCGGTCAACCGGTACTCCACGTGCAGTGGCTTGCCGCCCAGATCGCAGCGCTCGACCAGGCCGTTGCGCTCCAGTTGGCGCAATGTCTGCGTCAGCACTTTCTGCGAGATGCCTTCGATCTTCCGCAGCAGCGCGCCGTTGCGTTGTGGGCCCTGCGCCAACGCTGGCAACAGCAGCATTACCCACTTGCCGGAGATCAGTGCCAGCGCATCGCGCGCCGAGCAGTCGGCGGCATAGACATCACCGGGATAGGCCATGGTTACCTCAAGGTACGTAATTGCGACAGTTCGCCGGCATCGCGAGGATGGTCGCACACTCCAACACGCCCTCTGCTGATGCGCGCCCTGATCCTGCTGGCCCACCCCGAACCCCGTTCCTTCAACGCCCACCTTGCCACGCAGGCCGCCGAGCAGTTGCGGCAGGATCACCTGCAGGTGGACGTGATCGATCTGTATGCGCAAGGCTTCGACCCGTTGGAAGCCGCGCACCACCATCCTCAACGCCTGCAGCCCGGCCGCTTCGATGCCCAGCGCGAACAACGGCACAGCGCCGAACAAGGCCAGCTGCCTGCCGAGGTGCAACGCCATCTGCAACTGCTGCAGGCCACCGACCTGCTGATCCTGCAGTTCCCGCTATGGTGGTTCGCTGCACCGGCCGCCCTCAAGGGCTGGCTGGACCGCGTGCTGGTCTACGGGCCGATGTACAACAGCCGCCAGCGCCACGAACACGGCGTGATGCGCTGCAAGCGTGCATTGCTGAGCGTCACCACCGGCTCATCGGCACGGGCCTGCGCGATCGACGGCCGCGAGGGCGATACCCGGCTGTTGCTCTGGCCGCTGATGTACAGCCTGCGCTATGTTGGCTTCGACGTGATGGAACCGCATGTGGTGCACGGCGTGCGTTCCGGACTTCCGCCAGACCGTGTGCAGGCGCACGACGAGGCACTCGCCACGGCTGCCCGCGACTACCGCGAACGGCTTGCCCGGTGGTCGCAGTGGCCGACCGTGCCCTTCAATGACAGCGAGGATTTCGAAGAAGGTGTGGTGCTGCGCGCGGAAGCACCTGCGTTCAGCCCCTTCATCCGCCATCGCGATGCGGGATGACGCCGCGCCTGCACGCGCTACCGGAAAGCCTCATACTGCACGCTCCTGCTAAGCACCTTGGTGAACACATGACCACCCTGCGCCCCTCGCGCGCCGACGATGGCGCCGCCCTCGTCGCACTCTGGCGTCGCGCCGTCGACGCCACCCACGACTTTCTCAGTGCCGAAGACCGCCAGGCCATCGATGCCGAAGTGGCAGGCTTCCTGCCGCAGGCGCCGATGACCGTCGCTGTCGATGCACGGGACCAGCCACAGGGCTTCATGCTGATCGACGGCAGCCACATGGAAGCGTTGTTCATCGATCCCGACGTGCGCGGCACTGGTATCGGCCGGCAGCTGCTGCAGCACGCACTGGCGCTGCACCCGCAGCTGAGCACCGACGTCAACGCACAGAATGCGCAGGCCGTAGGCTTCTACCTGCGCATGGGCTTCGTCGAAACCGGTCGTTCGCCACTGGATTCACAGGGCCGCCCGTATCCCCTGATCCATCTCCGGCACAAGGCCTGACATCCGTTGGCAGCAGCCGCGTGCTAGCGTGGCTGCTTTCGATCAAGGAACGCCGTGCATGGATGGTGCAAAAGCCCTGTTGACCCTGTTTGCGCTGGGCATCAGCCTGGTCTGGATCCTCGTGCCGTTCGCCATCTTTGCCGTGCGCAACCTGCTGCGCGAGGTACTGCTCGAGCAGCGCCGTACCAACGCACTGCTCGAGCATATCGGCGGCTACCGCATTCCAAAGCCGCAACCCGAACCGACCGTCTGGCGCGCGCCCTGAGCGGGAACGCGCCAGGCGTGGATCAGGCCGTCGCCTCGAACGCCGGTGAGTACTGCACCTCGCCCTGTGCCAACGGAGGCTGCAGGCAGAGTGCCTGGAAGTACTCCGCCGGCACACCCGGCAGCACCAGGCCTGGCTCGGCACGGAAGCCGAAGCGGCCGTAGTACGCCGGCTCGCCCAGCAGCACGCAGCCCTGTGCGCCCTGTTGTCGCAGGGCTTCCAATGCTGCCCGCATCAACGCCGCACCGATGCCCTGCCCCTGCCATTCGGGCAATACCGAGATCGGCCCCAGGCCAAGCCAACCGCGACTGCCATCGCTGATCGATACCGGCGAGGCCGCCACATGGCCGGCCAAGTGTCCATCCACCTCGGCCACCAGTGAAACCGCCAGCTCGCCGCGCACGCGAAGCGCATCGACGATGAACTGCTCCGTGTGGCTGCTGTGTGCCGCGTTGGCAAAGGCAGCGCGGGTCAACGCATGGATGCCGGCGATGTCAGCGGAATTTTCGGTACGAAGAATGTAGTTCAAGGGACACCTCGGTCGACGCGGCATTGCCGCGCCATGGAAACACAATGGAAAAGAAGCGATGCATCGTGCATCAGCGATTGTCCAGCTGCGGGCGCACCGCGACCAGTCCGGCACGATTGATCCGGTAGGGGCGGCCATCGTGCGAACTGATCAGGCGCTTGTTTTTCAGCTTCCTGAAGACGGCCAACGTGCAATCGCTCAGCAGCAGTCCTTCACGGTTGAAGCATTCGACACCGCGCACGCGGCCTGAGCCATCACGGCTGCAGGCAATGCAGCCACCCTGGGCGAGGACGTGCAGCGTCCTCTGCTCCGCTCGGGAGATATTCATGGAAAGAGAGATCCTGCGTAATCGGAAATGCGGACGACACGGGCTGCCAACAGCGCCCGGCCAAGGAACCACGCATTCGATAACCGCTCCCGGAAGACACACGGGAAGGGTTATCCGATGACGACACTCTCCAACATGAAAAACCACACTCGGTAGACACCTGCAGCTTGCAGGTGGCGTCACACTAACCAGCGCTCCACGGCCAGTCAACGCCCTGGCGCGAAAGCCGGGTGATAATCGAGCCTCCACCTGCAGGACGCGAACATGGACTGGGTTGCCCAGGCACGCGCATTGGCCACCGAAGCCCACGCAGGGCAACAGGACAAGGCCGGCCACCCCTATATCGAGCATGTGGCACGAGTGGCGGCGGCGATCCGCGACGATGACATGGCCAAGGCCGCAGCGTGGCTGCACGATGTGGTCGAGGACTGTCCGGACTTCGCTGACCGGATGCAGGCGTTTCCACCGCCGATCCGCGACACGGTCAACCTGCTCAGCCGCCACAGCGCGCAGGATGCAACCCACTATTACGCACGCATCCGTGAACATCCACTGGCCTTGAAAGTGAAGCTGGCCGATATCGCGGACAACGCCCATCCAAGGCGCCTGCGGCAGCTGGACCCCGCGCTGGCCGAGCGCCTGCGCGGCAAGTACAGCATGGCCCTCGCTGCACTGGGCCAGCGTCAATCGTCGTCGGATGCGGGGAGCGGAGCCACGCCGCAGCAGCGCCTGCAGCACCTGATGGAGGCGGCCTGCTCGCTGGAGCAGTGTGTTGGCGGACCTGGATCCACCACGGGCACCCGCGACACGTCACTGTCCGCACACCACGCGGCCCTGATCAGGGTTCGCGACATCGTGCTCGCCGAACTGGAGACGCAGATGGAACCCGTCGCGTTCGCCATCTGGAGCGACATGCATATCCGGGCCTGACCGGCCGTGGACTCCACCGGCCGAACGCTGTTTCTTGGCAGCATGCGGTGATCCCTGCTGCGTTGCAGCAGTACAATGCCCGGCTCCCCGCCCCCATCGCGCCCCCGCATGAGCCCCAACTCTTCCCTGGCTGCGCGGCTGACGCCCCGTCAGCGCACCCTGATCATCCTCGCCCTGTCACTGGGCGGCTTCGCCATCGGCACCAGCGAGTTCGCCAGCATGGGCCTGATGCTGGAAATCAGCCGTGGGCTGTCGATCTCCGAAACCCAGGTCGGCCACCTGATCAGCGCCTACGCCATCGGCGTGGTAGTCGGTGCGCCGATCCTTGCCTTCGTCGGCGCCAGCTTCCCGCGCCGCAAGCTGCTGCTGGCGCTGATGGGTTTCTATGCCATTGGCAATCTGGCCAGTGCGCTGGCCCCGAACTACGGCACGATGCTGGTGGCACGTTTTGTGGCCGGCCTGCCGCACGGCGCGTACTTCGGTGTGGCAATGCTGGTCGCAGCGGCGATCAGCCCCGCCGGCCAGCGCGGCCAGGCGATGTCGCGGGTGCTGCTGGGCCTGTCGATCGCGATCCTGGTCGGCAATCCGCTGACCACCTGGCTCGGCCAGCAGCTGAGTTGGCGCACCGCCTTCGCCCTGGTCAGCGTGCTGGCCATTGCCACCGTGGCGATGATCGCGCGCTTCCTGCTGCCGGACCCGGATGAGGTGCGAACTTCGCCGATGCGCGAACTGCGCGCGTTCAATACCACCCAGGTGTGGCTGGCACTGGCGATCGGCGCGGTCGGCTTCGCCGGCATGTTCTGCGTGTTCACCTACCTGGCACCCACCCTGGTGCAGGTCACCGGCGTGGCTGAATCGTGGATGCCGCTGGCGGTGGGCGTGTTCGGCATCGGCGCGATCATCGGCAACATCGCCGGTGGCTGGCTGGTGGACAAGTTCCACTTCAAGGCCGCCGCCGTAGTGCTGCTGTGGTCGATCGTGATGCTGCTGCTGTATCCGCTGGCTGCACAGTCGGTGTGGACCATCGGCCCGATGATCATCACCGTCGGCACCATGGGCGCGCTGGCTGCGGTGCTGCAGACCCGCCTGATGGACGTGGCCGGCGAGGCGCAGACCTTGGCCGCCGCCTCCAACCATGCCGCCTTCAATACCGCCAATGCACTCGGCCCGTGGCTGGGCGGCATGGCGATCAGCGCCGGCTTCAGCCCGGCCAGCACCGGCTACGTCGGCGCGGCCACCGCCATCGGCGGCCTGCTGCTGTGGTGCGTGGCGGTGATGCTGGACAAGAAGCGCAAGGCCGCCGTCGCCGGCAGCCACTGACTACCGTGCCGGGTCGTCAGTCGCCACCCCTGCGGCGGCGGCGATCCGGTCGCAGCATCGCCACATCGCCCGCCGCCAGCGTCGGCCGCGCCAGCTCACCACGCTTCACGCGGTCCAGCACCCGCCGCGAATTGGCGGCGCAATCAATGCCTTCCGGCCGCGCCTGGATGTCTTCGATCAGGGCCAGCAGGTGCGTCCGGCTCTGTGCCAGCCGCAACTGCAGCGCCTCGATGTCGACCACCTTCTGCTGCAGCATCGTGATCAGTGCATCGTGCTGCCACTGGCCCATGTCCGGTGGCAGCAGCGCGCGGATCTCGTCCAGGCTGAAGCCTGCGCGCTGTGCACCGGTGATCAGCTCCAGCAGCAGTACCGCCTGCTCCGGGTAATCGCGGTACCCATTGGCCTGGCGCTGCACTGTCAGCAGTCCGGCGTCCTCATAGAAGCGGATCCGCGACGCTGCCAGGCCCGTGAGGCGGGCCAGCTCACCGATCTTCATCTGCCTGAATCCTCGACATTGGAACCCGTTGACCTTCAATCAAACTTGAAGGTTAGCGTAGCGCCATTCCCCTGTCCTGGAGCTGTCCGATGTCGCTGTTCTCGCCCCTGGCACTGCCTTCCGGTGCCGTCATCCGCAACCGCATCGCCAAGGCGGCGATGGAGGAAAACATGGCCGACGACGATCACGCGCCATCGGCCGCGCTGCTGGAGCTCTACCAGCGCTGGGCCGACGGCGGCGCCGGCGTGATCATCACCGGCAACGTGATGGTCGATGGCCGCGCCATGACTGGCCCGGGCGGCGTGGTACTGGAAGACGATCGCCACCTGGAGCGCTTCATCGCCTGGGCCGACACCGCGCGCTCGCGCGGGGTGCAGATGTGGATGCAGATCAACCATCCCGGGCGGCAGATGCCGGCCGCCCTCGGCCAACCGGCATTGGCGCCTTCGGCGGTCCCCTTGGACATGGGCGCACTGTCCAAACAGTTCGCGCCGCCGCGGGCGATGACCGAGGCGGATATCGAAGACGTGATCGCCCGCTTCATCCGCAGCGCCGAGCTGGCCGAACGTGCCGGTTTCAGTGGTGTGGAAATCCATGCCGCGCACGGCTACCTGCTCAGCCAGTTCCTGTCGCCACTGTCGAACCGTCGCGAGGATCGCTGGGGCGGCAGCCTGGACAACCGTGCACGCCTGCTGCTGGAGATCGTGCAGGGCGTGCGCGCGGCGGTGTCGCCCGCCTTCGCAGTGGCGGTGAAACTCAACTCCGCAGATTTCCAGCGCGGCGGCTTCTCGCCCGAGGATGCGCGCGCCGTGGTGGAGATGCTGGCGCCACTCGGCGTGGATCTGGTCGAGCTGTCCGGTGGCAGCTATGAAGCACCGGCCATGACCGGCGCCGCGCGCGACGAGCGCAGCCTGGCCCGCGAGGCCTACTTCCTGGAGTTCGCGCGTGAGATCGCCACGGTGGCGACGATGCCGCTGATGGTCACCGGCGGCATCCGCCGCCGCGCGGTGGCCGAGCAGGTACTGGACAGCGGCGTTGCGATGGTCGGCATTGCCACCGCGCTGGCGATCGAGCCGGATCTGCCACACCACTGGCAACAGGGCCGCGACCAGGTGCCCGCGTTGCGCAACATCAACTGGCGCAGCAAGCCGCTGGCGGCCAGCGCACACATGGCGGCGGTGAAATACCAGTTGGCTCGGCTGAGCCGCCGCCGCCCCACCGCGCCGGGTGTCTCACCGGTATGGGCACTGCTGCTGGCACAGGCGGCCGGTAAATGCCGGACCCGCCGCTACCGGCGCTGGATCGGTGCACGCGCGGGCGGCAACTGAGCGGGCAGGCTTCTCATCGTCGAAGCGATGCTCCACCATCTGCACGATCGGCGGCAATCCGTCGCCGGTCGCAGCACGCAGAAGGAACCACCGTGGCAGCAGGACCGACCAAGAACCGCGAAAAGCTGCTCGATGACCTGCTCTCGCTGGGCCGCAACTGGGCGCTGGCGATCGCCATCGCCGGTGCCGGTGCAGCGGTCCATTACAGCGAGTCGGTGTACGAAGCAGGAATCTGGCGCGGCCTGCTGCCCACGATCTGCTTCCTGGTCGCCATCGTCTGGATCGTGCTCAGCATCATCCGCTTCGACCTGACCATCCAGCAGCATTTCCAGCGGAAGCTGTCGCGCTGGCTCAGCCGCCTGCTGTATGTCGTGCTGCTCGGCACCGGTATCACCGCCGTGTTCTTCGTCACCGAGCTGGCGGAGAACAACCACATCGCGCGGATGTGCGACTCGGTGGCCAACGAACCCGGCAGCCGCATCCACAGGTCGGCCGAATGCCAGCGCCTGTACCAGCACCGCGCGGCCTACCGGCAGCGGCTCGAGTCGGCCGAGGGCGAGTTCGACTGAGGACGTCGCGCTGCATGCGTTTGACGCACGCGAAGAACACACGGCGTGGATATGCGGTCGGGCACAGTAGCTGCGCCCCCCCTTCCGTATGACAACTCCGGCCCGCATGTTCCACCACCCCGCCCCTGCCTGCCACGATGCCGTTGCCCTGCAGGCGGGTGTACTCGGCGGGGTACTCGGCGTGGCGCTGTTCAAGGCGATCGCCCTGTCGGTACTGACCAACGGCTCGTTGATGGCGACGGGATTGTGGCTGCTGGCCTGCGCCCTGCTGGGCGCCTGGGCGCTGGCCGCCTACCTCGCGTGCCTCGCGCTGAGCCGCCGCGTCTTCGTGCTGATGCTGGCACTGTGCACGGTGCTGGTGGTCTGCATCGCCTGACCACGCAAGTGCCCGACTATCACCAAATCGTTACAAAATAACAAGTGCGATCGGTCGGATTGTGCGTGCCCGGCATCACGGATTGGAATGCCATGGCCGCTCCGGCATCACCCCGAGACCACCCATGACCCTGCAGCCCCTGTACCGCGCCGCCCTGACCGCCATCGCCCTGGCATCGCTCAGTGCCTGCGCCACCTATGACGACAGCAACATGCACCAGGCCTGCCAGGAATCGCCGCACCTGAAGGATCTGCCGCGCGACGTGGCCGCCCGCGAAAGCCGTTGCAACAAGGGCATGGAAGTGTGGTCGAGCGAGCGCAAGGGCAGTGACCGGCCGATCGACCTGAGCGGCAAGAAGAAGGATCTGTAATCGTGGCCGGCGCAGCCTGCACGGCTGCGCCTTCACCGTGAGGGTCAGGCGGCCATCCCGAACCAGCGCTGCAACGCCTGGGGCAACCCCGCCTGATCACCGCCCGCGTCGCAGGCCCAGGCGACGATGCCATCGGGGCGGACCAGAACCGCGCCCAGCCCCAGCACGCCCTCCTGCTCCGACATGATGCATGGAGGGCGTTGCGGCAAGCATTCAACAGCCTGCAGCAACGGAGCCCCTGCCTCGAACACCAGCAGCGCGCCCTGCCCTGCCCTCAGCACCTCCCCTGGGCGGCGGCCATCGGCCAGCAGGACGTCCGGCACGCTGCGACCGACCAACGGATGGCCATCGCCCAGATCGAGCTGCTGGGCAACGCCCCAGACCCGTTCGGCCAGATAGGTCGCACCATCACGGGTGTCGGCCAGATCCGCCATCACCGTCGCCAGCGCGCGTGCGCCAGTCCCCGGACGCATCAGCGCAACCTGCGCGCGTGACCAGTCCAGCACCCTGGCGCCGATCGGATGGCGTTCGGCCTGATAGCTGTCCAGCAGTGCCTCATCAGCATCACCCCGCACCACGGCGGCCAGCTTCCAGCCGAGGTTCATTGCGTCACCGATACCGAGGTTCAACCCCTGCCCACCCAAGGGCGAGTGCATGTGCGCGGCGTCACCGGCCAGCAGCACGCGGCCGTTGCGATAGGCCGTGGCCTGGCGTGCGGCATCGGTCCAGGTGGTGGCCAGATGCAGCGCGGTGATCGTTGCATCGCGGCCGGAGACCCGACGCAGCAACGCCTGCGCGGCACCCTGGTCGAGCACGGTCCGATGGCCGGCACCACCGTCGAAATCGGCCAGCGCCAGCACATCCGGTGGATTGAAATTGCACATGCCGTGCGCGGTGTACTGGCGCCCCGGCGTGAGCACCGACGGATCTGCCAGCTCGACCCGCAGCGAATGACCGGTGAACTCCGGCTCGGTGCCAGCGAAGCTGAAGCCCGACTGCTTGCGCACGGTGCTGCGCGCGCCATCGCAACCGACCAGCCAGCGGCCGTATACCCTGCCGCGTCCGGTCTGCACCGCAACCTGCGCCTCCTCCGCTGTCACCGCCTGCACTGCGCAACCGCGGTCGATGCGTACGCCCAACCCGCTTGCCCGCTCGGCCAACACCGCCTCCAGCGCCTGCAGCTCAATCGCCATCTGCACCCCCACCGGCGTTGGCAGTCGCCAGCGCCAACGCTCGATGTCCACGTTGTCCAGCGCGAACGGGATGCCAGCGAAATGGCCACCCAGCGGCCGCGGCTGCGCCAGCCAGTGAGCCGTGCCGGGCGGCGGTGCGCCCTTGTCCGGTTTCAGCACCTGGCTGGCGGCGACCGCGTCCAGCAGACCGCGCCGGTCCAGCGCTTCCAGCGTGGGCGCGTTCAAACCGCGCAGTCCAAAGGGCAGCCGCTTCAGCGGTGATTCGGGCACCTCGGCCTGCTCCAGCACCGCGACCGAACACCCGGCCAGGGCCAGTTCGCAGGACAGGAACAGACCGACCGGGCCAGCGCCGGCAATCACGACGTCGTACACCATGGGAATTCCTTGTGAGCACCGGGCCGGCGCTCTGTAGATTCGAATGTTACACTCGGTGTACGTTTCAACAAGTGAACCGCCCATGACCCCGCCTCCGGGCCGCCGCGAGCAGCGCAAGGCCGAGACCCGCCAATTGATTTCGGACGTCGCCACCGAACTGATCATCCGGCACGGCTTCGAAGCCGTGTCCATGTCCGGGATTGCCGAGGCCGCCGGGGTCTCGCGCAAGACGGTCTTCAACTATTTCGCCAGCAAGGAGGACCTGGTGTTCGACCGCGACGAGGAAGCGCGGGCGCTGCTGCGCGAGGGCATGGCGGCGCGCAGCGGCCTGACTCCACTGGCCGCCTTCCAGTCACTTGTCCGCGAACTGCTGGACCGTGGCCATCCCCTGCTGCGGATCAATGCCGGCGCGGCCGCCTTCTGGGCCACCGTGGCCGGCAGCCCGGTGCTGGTCGCGCATGCACGCCGATTGCAGGCCCAGCTGACCGATGACCTCGCACAGTTGATGGCGGTCTCCGCAGGCCGGGACACCAATGACGCAGAAGCCCGACTGGCCGCGGCCATGCTGATGGCATCAATGGTGGCCGCCTATGAGAAGGGACTGGCCAGCCAGCTGCAGGGCGAGGATCCGCGCGAGGCCATGGTGCAGGTGATCGTGCGTGGTGCCACCGGCGTGCTGGCGGCCCTCGCCGGCACCCCCTACACGGACCCGCACGCACGTCCATAGCGCATGCGGGGGATAGGTCACGAAGTGTTGCAAATGCTAATCTTTCTCATTTGCAGCCATGCCAACTCCCCCCATGCCCCGTCCGACAGCCTTGCAGCGCGCCCTGCGCCTTGTGTTGACCCTGCCCCTGGCCCCGCTCGCGCAGGCCGCCGAGCCCCAGACTGCCGCCCCCAGGGACCTGGACAAAGTGGAGGTCCGCGGCCGCGCCCAGACGCTGTACCGGGTGGACGATGCGGCGGTCGGCACCCGCACCGATACACCACTCGAGCAGGTTCCACAGTCGATCCAGGTGATCCCGCGCGAGCTGATCGACGACCAGGCCGCGCGCCAGGTGACCGACCTGTACCGCAGCATCAGCGGCATCAGCTTCTTCAGCTATGCCGGGGTGACCCTGCGCGGATTCCGCCAGGAGAACGTGCTCTATGACGGCCTGCGCGGTGACCCGTATGCCGGCTTTTCGGTGCCGCAGCTGTTCAACATCGAGCGCGTGGAAGTACTGAAGGGTCCGGCCAGTGCCTTGTATGGCGGCGGCGATGCCGGGGGTGTCATCAACTATGTGACCCGCAAGCCCAGGGCCACCGCCGAACGGCGCATTGAAGTGCAGCTGGGCAACAAGGACTTCCGTGCCGGCTCGATCGAAGGAACCGGCCCGCTGAACACCGCCGGCACCGTTCGCTACCGTGCCGGCCTGTATGCCGACGGCGAACAGGGGCTGCGCTGGAATGCCGACAGCGAGAGCGTGATCGGCGATGCCTCTCTGGCCTTCGACATCGGCCGGACCGGCGAGCTGGTGCTGCAGTTCACCAACATCACCCAGGACCTGGGCGGCAACCGCCTGCGCGGCGTGCCGGTGAACGATGCAGGCACCTTCCTCACCGACCGCCGCTGGAACCACAACGAGGCCAGCGACTTTCTCGACATGCGGGCCAAGGTGGCGCTGGCACAGTATCGCTTCGCGCCACGCGACACCCTGGACGTGGATTTCGCCGCCCGCTGGTTCAGCAACAACGAACACCAGATGTACCACGAGCCGATGGGACTGATCGATCGTGACCGCGATGGTGTGGCCGAGTGGATGACGCGCCAGCTGCGCAACCAGATCCGCGACAACGAGGCGTTCACCGCCAACGCCAATGCGGTCTGGAGGATCAACACCGGCGTGGTCGAGCACAAGGTGCTGTTTGGCGCCGATGTGTACCAACTGGATGCGGATTTCACTGCGCAGACCGCCAACAGCGCCGACCTTGCGCGCGGCGCCGGGCCGGTACGCGGCATCGATCTGTTCCACCCGGTCTATGGGGCCAGCACCTGGCATGACTACAACCTGGGCGCCCTGCCCTGGCGCAGCACCTCCACCCGCAGCACGCGCCACGGTGCCTACCTGCAGGACGAACTGGCGCTGACCGCACGCTGGCATGTGCTGGCCGGGTTGCGCTGGGATGGCTTCAAGGACGACGACCGCATTGGCCGCAGCAGTGTCGATGGCAGCGACCTCAGCTGGCGCCTGGGCAGCACGTTCACCGTCCGCGACGGCTTGAACATCTACGCCAACGTGGCCAGCGGTTTCGTGCCGCAAAGCGCGGCCAACCAGAATCCCGCTGCCGGCGGCCCGTTCGATGCCGAGCGCAGCAAGCAGTGGGAGGTCGGGATGAAATCCCTGTTGGCCGATCGCGTGACCTTGAACATGGCGGCGTACCGCATCGACCGCAGCAACATCGTGCAGGCCACCGGTGAAGTAATGGGCGGGGTGAACCAGCTGGCCGCGCTTGGGCTGGTGCGCAGCACCGGCATGGAACTGGACCTGCTGGCCGACGTCACCGAGCGCTGGGTGGTGAACCTGACCTACGCCTACAACGACGCACGGGTGAAGGACGCCGGCCCGAACGGCATCACCAATGCCTCCGGTGGCCGCTTCGCCAATGCACCGCACAACAAGCTGGGGTTGTGGACCCGCTACGACCTGCCGGCGATCAACTCCGCCATCGGCTTTGGCGCCGATCATGTGGACGAACGCGTGAGCCTGGATGGACAGACGGTGAAGGCCCATACCGTGTTCGACATGAGCTGGAAGACCACGTGGAAGCAGTGGCAGTTCCAGGCCAACGTCAAGAACCTGTTCGACAAGGTGTATGCCGCCAGCGGCTTCATCGAGCGCAACGGGCACTTCCCGGGTGAACCGCGGCGGGTGTACGTGCAGGCGGCCTACGGCTTCTGAGGCCGTGCCGCAGGGAGCAGCGGGGGAAGTGGCCACCCACTTCCCCTGCCAGCGTCAGTGCGAGCAGGACACCAGCATCGAGCGGGTGGCCATCTGGGTGGAGGTGAAACCGTTCTTGTTGCCCACCGCGATGGCGTTTCCTTCATCGCCATCCTTGCTGAAGACCACATAGCCCCCCGGGCACATCTGCCCGGCCTTCTCGTAGCAGCCACTCCAGGAACTGGAGCCGCTGCAGTCGATGGACACGCCACGGCGACCATCGGGCGTGACGGTCATCCTGGCGGTGGTACAGCCGCCCAGCGCGGCAACGAACAACAGCGGAACGAACAACTTCATGGGCACTCCAGGGTTGGGGATCAGCAGACGGGCGCCAA
Organism: Stenotrophomonas sp. GD03794; assembly: GCF_029842145.1. Taxonomy (NCBI): domain Bacteria; kingdom Pseudomonadati; phylum Pseudomonadota; class Gammaproteobacteria; order Lysobacterales; family Lysobacteraceae; genus Stenotrophomonas; species Stenotrophomonas sp. GD03794. Next base: position 11,270 of record NZ_JAOCFV010000059.1, on the reverse strand, counting down.
GGCTGGCGTGCCCGGATTGCGCGAACCTTGCGCCAGATGGCCGCACCGCTGCGGGGTTCCCCCTGCGTTGGCACGCCATGTTCACGCAATGTTCCTGTAATACGGTGCCGGCGCCTGCCGAAGTCCCCCGCGCCCCTTCCCGTCCGATTCCCGCCGATGCACATCCTGCTGATCGAAGACGAAGCCGAACTGGCCGCTACCTTGAAGTCCGCCCTGCAGCGCGAGCGCTACGTGGTGGACCTGGCCAGCACCCTGGCGATGGCCCGCGAAGCAGCCCTGCTCGGATCGCACGACCTGGTGTTGCTGGACCGCACCCTGCCCGACGGTGACGGGCTGGGATTGATTTCACTGTTGCGTGAGCGCAACCCCGGGGTACCGATCATCGTGCTCAGCGCGCTGGGGCAGTTACCGGACCGCATCGCCGGCCTGGATGAAGGGGCCGACGACTACCTGGCCAAACCCTTCGCACTGGAAGAACTGTTCGCGCGGATCCGTGCAGCCGGGCGCCGGCCGAGCGGCATGCAGGTAGAGCCGGTGAGCATCGGCCGGCTGCTGTTCGACCCCGCTTCGGGCGAGGCCAGCGTGGGCGGACAGCGGCTGGAGCTTCCGCGCCGCGAGATCCGCGTGTTGGCGGTCCTCGCCCGCCGACTGGGCCGCACCGTGCTGCGCGAGTCCATTGAAATGGCGGTGTACGGCTTCGACGACGGCATCCATTCCAATACGCTGGACTCGCATGTCTCACGCTTGCGGCGCAAACTGGCCGACGCGGATGCGAGGGTGGAAATCCATGCCATCCGGGGTGTCGGCTATCTGATGCGGGAAACGAAGTAATGGCGCATCGACCCTCACTGAAGCGCCCGCTGATCGTCAAAACGCTGATCTACCAGCTGCTCGCACTGCTGGTGGCGTTCTTCGCGCTGCTGATGGTGCTGGTGCGTGTCGACAGCGGCGGCTACTACACCATCCAGACCTTCGCCCCGGTGGCGGCAGAGGCCGTTCACCGCGACAGCAAGGGCGAACTGTATGTGGAACACACACCGGAGCTGGACGAACTGCTGAAGATCGTCCCCGGCGCGTGGTTCATCGCCGAGGATGAACATGGGCACCATGTGACCTTCGGCGACGTTCCGCCTGCCTATGCCTCGCTGGTCGGCGCCCTCGACGGCATTCCCTACGGCGACCTGCGCGGACGCGGCCGCAACGATGGCCTGGCCACGGTGATACGCCAGCACAGCGGTCCGGCCGGCAAGCTGACCATCATGGCGCATGGCGAAACCGATACGCTGACTTGGCAGATGGCGTTGGCTGCACACATCATCACCCTGCCGATCTTCCTGCTGCTGGGCCTGGCCACCATCATCCTGACCCCGATCATCGTGCGTCGCGCTCTGGCCGGCGTGGAACGCATCGCGCAGGAAGCACGCAACATCTCCGCCAGCCGCCGCGGCATCCGCCTGACAGAGACCGCAGTGCCGGTAGAGATCGCCCCCCTGGTGACCGCGGTGAACGAAGCGCTGGACCGCCTGGACGAAGAGCACGAACGGCAACGCCGCTTCATCGCCGCCGCCGCCCATGAACTGCGCACGCCGATCGCCATCCTGCGCTTGAAGATCGATGCGACCGATGATTCCACCTCGCGCAGCCTGGCCGTGGAAGTCGCTCGGCTGGCAACGCTGGCCGAGCAGCTTCTCGACCTGCACCGCATGGAAGAAAATGGCCCGAAGGACTCCCTCAACCTGGCGCGCGTAGCCAAGCGGGTCGTCGCCGATCTGGCCCCCCTGCTGATCCAGTCCGACAAGACGGTCGCCCTGGCGGTGGAACCGAATTTCCCGGTACTGGGCGAGCCCGGCGCCATCGAACGTGTGCTCTCCAACCTGGTGCTGAATGCCGCCGAGCACGGTGGGCGCCATATCATCGTGCGCGTGCAGGGCAGCAGCCTTGAGGTGGAAGACGATGGCCCCGGCATTCCGGTCGACCAGCGCGAACGCGTGTTCGAACCCTTCCAGCGCCTGCGCCCCCGGCAGACAGGCGCCGGATTGGGCTTGAATCTGGTGCGGCAGGTGATGGACCGCCACGGCGGCCACGTCACGATTCTGGATGCACCCGCTGGCGGTGCCCTGATCCGCGTCGAGTTCCCGCTGCATCCAGGCGTCACCGGTGCGCCTGCGCACTGAGCGCCTCCCCCACGTGGATGACTCTCGGCTGTCCAGGCGCAGCGGCCGCGGTTGAGGCGCAAGGTTGCGGCAATGTTCGCTGCCCAGCATTCAGGTGAGTGGCACCCCTGAGGCTGCTGCGTCCGGATCTGACAGGAAGCCTGCATGTGACCCAGGGAGCTCCTCCACCGTCCTCTTCCACGCGCACTGTGCCACCGCGGAATTCGCCGGGCCTTACGTCTGCCGCATGGAATCGTCGCCCACGCTCTGGCCCGGCGCTCGGCCTGCAACATTGGCCACTGTGGCTGCGGACAGTTCCCGAAGTCGAGCGCACCGGCATGCTGCTGCGGCTGTTCGGCGCCTTGTTCCTGCTGCTGCCCGGCATTGCGCTGGTGGCTTCAACGTATCGGCACACGAGTGCAGCGGCGACCGCTGCCGTATTCCTGTTCGTCGCCGTGCATGCCGCCCTGCATGGGCTGGCAGCATGGCGAGCGGCAACCTCGCGCCCAACGCCACCGCTGCTGCGCGCTCTGGATGGTCATGCCGCCGGGGCAATGATTGCCAGTGCGCTGCCGATCGCCATCGGTGCAGGCATGACGAAGCTGCCGGTTGCAACGTTCTTCTGGTTGTTGGCCGGCGCGGCGAGTCAACTCTGCGGTGCGCGGCTGGCAAGCCACCGCCTGCGCAATGCGCTGCTGGTTCTCGGTAGTGGCCTGCAGTTCATCGCCGCAGCACTGCTCGCCCTTCCTGCCGGAAGCTGACACGACGATAGACCCGCAAGGTTCACGCAATCCAGCGCATCGAGACTCGACAGACCTCCACTTCTGCCACGACAGACGTGCACTTCTTCTGTCGCGAGGACTACCGATGACCTGTCTCCCCTGGATGCTGCGCAGATGAGCGCCGTACCGCGCAAGCGCCGTCGTGCGCTCATCATTGCTGTCGCCCTGCTGTGCAGCGCGCTGATTCTGTTTGCCTGGCTTCGGCCCGCACCGCCACCACAACTGCAGGTTGCACCGGTCGTTCGCGGCAACATCGAACAGGTGGTGGAGGCCACTGGCACGCTGAAGCCCTCGCGACTGGTAAGCGTGGGTGCACAGGTTTCTGGCCGCATCGACACCCTGCATGTAAAGCTGGGCGACAAGGTGAGGGCCGGCGATCCCATCGCCGATATCGACTCGCGGACCCAGCGCAATGCACTGCTGAGCGCCCGGGCCGCACAGCGCACCGCGCGTGCCAACCGCGATGCATTGGCCACCGACCTGCGCCAGCTCGAGCAGACACTGCATCGACAACGGCAGCTGGTCGCGTCGCAGCTCGTGGCACGCGCCGACGTCGATGCGGCCAAGGCCAGGGTCGATGCCACCCGGGAACAGATCGCCGCGCTGGAAGGTGAGATCGTGCGGCGGCAGACCGAGGTGGATATCGCGCAGACCAACCTCGAGTACACCCGTATCACCGCCCCCACCGACGGCACCGTGCTGGCCGTGGTGGCGCGCCAGGGGCAGACCGTGAACGCGGTACAGAGCGCACCGACCATCGTGATGCTGGGAAACCAGGACGTGATGACGGTATACGCGGAGATTTCCGAGGCAGATGTCGTGCATACCTCCATTGGCCAGGAAGCGTTCTTCACCATTCTTGGCGACGCAGGACGTCGCTACAGCAGTACGCTGCGCGACATTGCGCCGGCTCCCGAATCGATCACCAACGAAGACACCTCCGGCTTCGCTCCGGCAGGTGCTTCGGCGGGCGCCAGCCGCACCGCCATGTACTACAACGGCCAGTTCGACGTAGACAACGCCGATGGCCGCCTGCGCAGCTACATGACGGCGCAGGTACGCATCGTGCTGGGGCGCGCCAAGGGCGTGCTGACCATTCCCTCGGCCGCGCTGGGTGCGCGCGCCACCGATGGCAGTTACAGCGTGCAGGTGCGCGGCGCGGATGGCCACCCGGCCCTGCGGCGCATCACCACCGGGCTGGACGACCAGATCAACGTGGAAGTGCGCAGTGGCCTGCAGGAGGGCGAGCAGGTGGTACTGGCGCAGACCGGCGATGCTGCCACCACAGCCGCCGCGCAGCCATGATGGACGTGACGCAGGACGCACCACTGCTGCGCGTGCGCGGCATCCGCCGTGAATTCGCAGCCGGCGAACAGACCCTGGTCGTGCTCGACGGCATCGACCTGGATATCCGCGCCGGTGAGCTGGTGGCCATCGTCGGCCAATCCGGCTCGGGCAAATCCACGCTGATGAACATTCTGGGCTGCCTGGACCGGCCCTCGGCCGGCGCGTATCAGATCGCCAGTCGCGAGACCGCGCAGATGTCACCGGACGAACTGGCCGAACTGCGCCGTGAGCACTTTGGCTTCATCTTCCAGCGCTACCACCTGCTGACCGACCTGACCGCGCTGGGCAACGTGGAAGTTCCGGCGATCTATGCGGGGATGCCGGCTGCCACGCGCCACGCGCGCGCGGCCGAGCTGCTGGCGCGGCTTGGCCTGGGCGAGCGCCTGCAGCACCTGCCTGGCGAACTGTCAGGCGGCCAGCAGCAGCGTGTTTCGATTGCGCGCGCACTGATGAACGGCGGCGCGGTGATCTTCGCCGATGAGCCGACGGGCGCACTGGATACACATTCAGGCCAGGAGGTGATGAAGATCCTGGGCGAGTTGCATGCCGAGGGCCACACCGTGGTGCTGGTCACCCACGACATGGCCGTGGCCGAACATGCACAGCGCATCATCGAAATCCGCGATGGCCGCATTGTCAATGATCGTGCCACGGGCAGGCTCCTGATGGCAGGAGCGCCAGCGACGGCCCTGCCGCAGCGCAGCGAAGGTAGTGGCTGGCAGGCCATGCGCGACCGCTTCGGCGAAGCCTTCCGCATGGCCCTGCGCGCGATGAACGCGCACCGCATGCGTACCTTCCTGACCATGCTCGGCATCATCATCGGCATTGCATCGGTGGTGGCGGTGGTGGCGCTGGGCACCGGCGCACGGCAGGCCATCCTGTCCAACATCTCCTCGCTGGGCACAAACACCATCGAGATCTATCCGGGCTCCGGCTTTGGCGACGTGCACGCCGCACAGGTGGAAACCCTGACGCCCGGCGACAGCATGGCGCTGGCCGGGCAGCCGTTCGTGGACAGCGCCACGCCCGGCGTCGCCAGCAGCGGCACCGCCCAGCGCGGCAACCGCTCGGCCAACGTGCAGATGCAGGGCGTGAGTGAGCAGTACTTCCGCGTGCACGGCTTGAAGCTGGGCGAAGGCGCCTTCTTCGGCCCACCCGCCGTGGCAGGCTGCCAGCAGGTGGTGGTGATCGATGCCAATACGCGTGCACGGTTCTTCGCAGCACAGGAAGACCCGATCGGCCAGACCCTGCTGCTCGGCAACGTGCCGGTACGCGTGGTGGGCGTGGTGAAGAAGGACGCCGGCGCCGTCGGCGACGCCTCACTGCTGCGGGTGTGGCTGCCCTACACCACCACCATGGCGCGCATGCTGGGGCAGAGCCATGTGTCCAGCATCACCGTGCGCGTCTCCGATGCAATCAGCATGGAAGTGGCCGAGCGGGCCATCGGGCGATTGCTCGCACGCCGCCACGGCAGCACCGATTTCTACATGAGCAACAACGCCCAGATCCGGCAGTCCATCGAACAGACCACCGGCATCCTTACCATGATGATCAGCTCCATCGCCGCCATCGCGCTGGTGGTGGGTGGAATCGGGGTGATGAACATCATGCTGGTGTCGGTGACCGAGCGCACACGCGAGATCGGCGTGCGCATGGCGGTGGGCGCGCGACGCAGCGACATCCTGCAGCAGTTCCTGATCGAATCGGTGCTGGTGTGCCTGCTCGGCGGAATGCTCGGTATCGGTGTAGCCCTGGCGCTGGGCGCCGCGTTGGAGCTGGCCAACGTGGGTTTCAGCCTGGTGTTCTCTGCCAATTCGATTCTGGCCGCCTTCGCCTGTTCCAGCCTCATCGGCATTGGTTTCGGCTTCCTGCCAGCGCGGCGCGCCGCCCAGTTGGATCCGGTGGAGGCGCTGGTTCAATAGCCACTGCACTGCCTGCAGTGGCGGCAGGTTCGCGCAATGTCTGCAGGGTCTACTGCAGCTACCGACAATGTCCGCACAGGAGCTTGACGATGTTCATGAAACCAGGAAGAGCCGCGCTGTTGCTGGCGGCGGCTGCGAACCTGTTGGTGTTGTTGCCTTACTCCGGCGACGCCCATGCGCAACGCGGCGACCGCTACAGCCCGCAGTGGAACCAGGACTACCGTGACCGCGATCGTGATGCATGGGAGCGCCGTGAGCGTGAGCGCGAACGTGACCGGGAACGCGAGCGCCGCCACGAGGCCAGGACAACCGGCGTAGTGGTGGGTGTAGTGGGCGCGGCGGTGGTGGCTGGTGTGATTGCCGCAGCCGCCAAGCGCGAACGCGAGACCCGCGAGCGCGCCGACTACTGCATACGCCGCTACGGCAACTATGACCGCCGCAACGATACCTACCGCAGCGCCGACGGCTACACCTATCCCTGCCGCTGACTGCCCCCCAAGGAAAAGGAACCCATGACCAGGACCACATTGTTGATTGCACTCTGTGTTGCCCCGTTGCTTGCCGCAGCCGCACCGGCCGACCCTGGACAGGGCTATATCGATTCCACGTTCACCGCGATGGACGCCAACAAGGATGGGCACGTCGACAAGGCCGAGTACGCGAGATTCCAGCAGGAACGTTTCAGCAGACAGGCCGATTCGATCGACGTCGCATTCAAGGAAATGGATGCCGACAAAGACGGAAAGATCAGCAGGAAGGAAGCCGCGGTGGTGCCGGAAATCGCGAAGTATTTCGCGGGACTGGATACTGATGGCGATGGCTATCTGTCGCTGAAGGAGATGCAGCAGGCGATGGTGGCCGCACAGACGGCAGATGCTCCGACAAGGTAGCGCCCCGATACGGGTAGCTGCCCACCATGGTGGGCCAAGCGCCTGATCGCGCTTCATTACCGGATGCCACGTCGCATCGCTTTGGTAGGTGCCCACCTTGGTGGGCACGACTCCGTCACCACGCGCGAGGACCCGAACGCCCACCAAGGTGGGCATCTACCAGGTAGCGCGACGCTCAGCGCACCTTGTACAGCACCGCCGCACCGGGGCGCGGCTCGAACGCCGGAACCGTCTGCTGGGTGAGGGCCGCGCCCTTGGCATCCCACACCAGCGTTTCCACCGGGTATTCATCCTTGCGGGTCATCTGATCGATCTTGGCGACAACCACCGTCGCAGCAGCCGGCACCTCCGGATTCCAACCAAATACACCAATGCGGCCGTAGAACACCGCGGGTGCAGAGGCATCCAGCCGGCGGTCCGGGCACATCACCAGCCCACGATCGAGCATGACCCGCAGTGCGCCGACCGGCACCTTTTTCACTGTAGGCGTGGTGCGCTCGTTGCTGTGGCCGGGGCAGACATTGGCAGCGCGGGTAACCATGTCCTCGGCCACCTGGCGGTCGGATTGGGCGAAGGCTGCGGCCGGGATCAGGCAGAGGCCGAGCAGTACACGCGTGGACGTCCGGGTCATTGCAGGTTCCTGTGATGGATGCCAAGCGAACTTAGCAATGCCTGTCCTCCGAGTTGCAAAGACCACGTGATGCTGCAGGCCAGCCCCACGCAGCCTGCGTCTTCACGGAACCAGGCAGCGTTTCACCTGCCGCGACTGCACGTGGCAGGCGTTCACTACTGCTGACGCAGCAGGTTCCGGATCGCCTAACGGATCCGGCCCGGCGCCCGTGCCAGACGCATGATCCCGTCCGGTGGAATGACGGTGCCATCGTCCATCACGATAAGCATGTCAGCGACTTCGCCCTCGTGCCCCTGCTTCGCAGTGGTCACCAGGATGTTCAATGGATCCGTCCGGATATCGTAGCCGCCACCGATGTGCTTCAAGGTTCCGATCTGGTTCCAATCAATTTCCATGGCCAGCTCTTGGATTCAGGCATTTCATGATGCCATGCGCCGGGTGGTTGGGCGAGCTGAGATAGGCGGCATCTGGATGCGCCCTGCCCTCTAGTGAAAGACCCCATGCAACGTCAAGGCCCCTTATCATGCGGGCTTAGGGGCTCTACATGCCCGGTTGACGCTTGCAAGGCAGTACCTGGATGTCTATGGAATGGCGCCCCTCGGGCTGGGGCCAACGTGTGACACGCTCGCCACACTGGCGGTTGCGGCTGGATGGCGAATGCATCGAGCTGAACATCGCAGGCCAACAGTACCGGCAGCGCGTGGATGACGATCACAGCGTGCAGGTCATTCCTGGGCTTTTCTGGGCCAGCGTTTCATTGCAGACCGACAGCGGTTCCGTGTCCGTGGGCGGCCTGCCCAACGGGCAAGCGTCCCAGCTTGCAGCGGCTGTGCGGACCCTGCTCTTCGCGCGCAGCACGCGTGGGCGCAAGGGCCTGTTCGAGGACATCCTCGAGCAGATCCAAGCCTGGTTGAGCGCGGCGGACGCACTGACTGATCGAGGTCACGCCAGCCGACGCTGGATCACCCATGAGCAGCAGCAGGCGTTGCTGGCTGATCGGCCCGCCCTGCCGCTCTCCCCGGATGAGCTGGAGAGTCTGTTCCTCGATGCGAACGTGCACGGCGACCTGCGCTCCAGCCGCCATCTGGTTGCGCTTGAGGCACTGAATGACTGGCATCTGGATTGGCCCGCCATCTGGGCCGACGCCAACGCGACCATGGCAACGCGTGAGCAGGTGCTGGCCAAGGACTTCCTCGACCGGGTCGAGAGCAAGCCCCTGACCGAGGAACAGGCCCGCGCCGTCATCTGCTTCGACAACCGCGTGCAGGTCGTGGCCGCGGCCGGCTCCGGCAAGACCTCCACGATGGTCGCCAAGGCGGCCTATGCCATCGACCGCGGCTTCGTCGAACCCGAGCGGATCGTGATGCTCGCCTTCAACAAGGACGCTGCCAAGGAGCTGGAGGAACGCGCGCAGCAATCCTTCGACCGGCTCGGCATGGGCGATACCGTGGTGGAGGCCCGGACCTTCCACGCCCTGGGCCTGGCCATCATCGCCAAGGCAACGGGACGCAAACCCGACATTCCGGAATGGGCCATCGACGCGACGCAGGGCTTCAACAAGCTTGCCGAACTGGTGGACGACCTGAAGGACCGCTCGACCCACTTCCGCACCCAGTGGGATATGTTCCGCCTGGTGTTCGGGCGCGATCTTCCGCCGTTCGGTGCCGCAATGATGGCCGATGGCTACGACCGCGATGGCACGCCCTATATCCGCACACTGCAGGGTGAGCGGGTGAAAAGCCTGGAAGAGTGCGTCATCGCCGACTGGCTGTTCTACAACGGCGTGACCTACGACTACGAACGGCGCTACGAATTCGATACGGCGACCGACACCCATCGCCAGTATCGCCCCGATTTCTATTATCCGGACGCCGGGCTGTATCACGAACACTTTGCGTTGGATGCCGGTGGCCAGCCGCCAAAGCATTTCGCCAACTACGCAGAAGGCATGCATTGGAAGCGCGAGCAGCATGCAGCGCGTGGCACGGCTCTTGTCGAGACCACCTCGTATGGCCTGCGCAGCGGAGACGCCCTGCGCCATCTGGCCGAGAGGTTGGACGAGTCCAACGTCGAGCTCGACCCGAACCCGGACCGGGAGCTGCCCGACCAGGGCGCCAAACCAATGCCGGACGCAGACCTGATCGGCTTGATGCGCACCTTCATTGCCCATGCCAAGAGCAACTGCCTGACGCTGGACGATATGGCCGCACGCCTGCGGCAGATGCCCGACGACCAGTTCAAGGAACGCTACCGGCGCTTCCTGGAAATCGCCGGGCCGGTTTTCCAGGCCTGGGACGAGGCATTGGCGGACGAGCGTGGCATCGACTTCGAAGACATGCTCAACATGGCCGCCGGGCTGCTGGAACAGGGTCACTATGAATCGCCCTACGATCTGGTGATGGCGGACGAGTTCCAGGATGCCTCGCGGGCCCGCGCCCGCCTCTGCCGCGCCCTGGTCAGCCAACCGGGCCGCCACCTGTTTGCGGTGGGCGATGACTGGCAGTCGATCAATCGCTTCGCCGGCGCCGATGTTTCGGTGATGACCGGATTCCGCGAATGGATGGGGCACGGCCAGGTGCTGAAACTGGAACAGACGTTCCGCTGCCCACAGGCACTGTGCGATGTATCCAGCCGCTTCATCAGCCGCAATCCCGCGCAGATCACCAAGGAAGTTCGCTCTGCTGCGCCGGCAATGGGCCCGGTGCTGCAGGCGTTCCAGATGAATCGCCGTGAGGAGGTGCAGGATGGTGTTCGCCAGTACCTCGCCAAGCTGCACCAGCAGCTGCTGTCCGGGGCCGTTCCACAAGGTCGCACTGGGCGCGTGACGGTCTTTGTCCTGGGGCGCTACCGCGCGGATCGGGGTGCAGTGCCTTCGGATTGGAAGACGGCCTTCGGCAGCACAATGGACGTCGAGTTCCTGACCGCACATCGATCGAAGGGGCGCGAGGCGGATTACGTGATCCTGCCGGGCATGATCAATCGCAGCTTCCCGAGCCTGAGGTCGGATGATCCGGTGCTTTCGCTGGCGATGCCGGAGGGTGATGCCTACCCACTGAGCGAAGAGCGACGCTTGTTCTATGTCGCGCTGACGCGGGCGCGACGGTCGGTTGCGATGTTCACGCTGCAGGGCAAGCACTCGCCATTCCTGGATGAGCTGGTGAAGGACGGGGCGGTGGAAGTGACCGCGATTTCAGGCGCGGCCATCCACGAAGAGCGCTGCCCGGTGTGCAAGGTGGGCGTGTTCGTGGACCGGAATGGACCGCATGGCGCTTTCAGATCGTGCTCCAGCTATCCGTTGTGCCATAACAAGCCGAACGGTGGGCGTCGTGAGTCCGGGCCATCTGACCTCGTCCGATGGGCTTCACTGAGATAGAGACGTCAGGAAGATGGCAGCCCAATTCATGACGGGGCAATATCAGAAGGGGCGCCCCGCCGAAGCGAGGCTCCTTTTGCGATGAATCAAGGCGAGCAACGGCCGTGTGTGGCGGTGTCGATAGTGCCCGAGGGGTTCTGCAGAAAAGACTGCCGATTCATGCGAACCCATC
>NZ_JAOCFV010000058.1:0-27965 GCF_029842145.1 Stenotrophomonas sp. GD03794 | reverse complement strand
CAGCGCGCTCGCCGAAGCGAGTGGGGGTGTCGTCCAGTCGGACCCCGCCGCGCTCGCCATGCGCGTGCGGGCTGCCTATCCGGCCAGTCCGTGGGATTGGCGCACCACGCAGCCGGATCACGTACTGCAGGAGGACATTGTGCTGACTGAAAGCCTGCAGATGCGCAGCGCGCCGTTGTACGACGCGGTGGTGGTGACGGGGGAACTGGCAGGGAAGGGAGTTACGTGCAAGGTGCGCAAGTCGGGAGAGGAGGGGCGCCTTTTCGCCCAGCAGGTCAGCAGCCCCTTGATCACCGTGCCGGCAGCCGGCGCGGAGCGGGGCAGGAACATCCTGTGCGATCGCGGAGAGCAGGCTGCTGTCGACCTGACGGTGCCGTTGTTCGCGAAGCCGCTCAAGGCTGGGGAGGTTGGGCTGCTGTTGCCGCTGGATCTGGTTGAGGTGGTCGGTGCCGATGGCACCTGGCACGGCCAATGCGAGTCGCTGCGGATCGAAGTATCTGCCGACGACAGGGCGGTGGTGATTGAGCAGACAGCAACCCTGGAGAGGCACTACACCGATGCGGACTGACCTGTGGGATCAATTCGGTGACCTGGTAGGCGGCAGCCCGAGGCTGATCGCTACCGTCACCGCGCACAACTCTGATGGCACCAGCAGTTTGACCACCTACGACGGGGTGCAGATGCGCGCCTTCGGGCAGCTGCAGCTGACGGTTCCGTACAACGTCTGGGTGCGTGGCGGCAGGTTGGTGGAAGCTGCACCGAATCTGCCGCTCTATGAATTGACTGTCTGACGAAACAGGGCGCTGCCCAGATGCCGGCAAGCATCCAAGCAGCGCCGCAACACAGGTGATCTCAGCACCTGGCATTGGCCGTGGCCCCGTCGCCCTCGCGAGAGCGGCGGGATTGTCGGCTCCTCCTATCGCAAATACTGAGAACCCATGCCCAAGCCCATCATTTCCTGGCCGGGCGGCAAGCGCCGCCCATCTACGGTCAAACGGGTCCGCGATTCGCTTCGAACAGCAGCAATTCGATGGCCTTGATCGCTGCCTCGCGTCGGATCTCACGCTGGCTGCCTTGATTTCCGGGCTTGTTCAGAATCACGGTCACTTGAACGTCGCCGGCCACAGTAAGGGTCAGTGTTGACGCAGCGTCGTCGCCAACAAATCTGCCGTTCACTAAGGTTTCGTCGCTCATTTCCTATTCCAGAGGGCGAGGGAAGCCGCACCGTAGCGAAGTCCAATCGCGCCAGCTGAGACTATGGCAGGGTGCCTGGCCGCGGCGCCCTGCCGAATAGGCTGGCCTGGCTTCGCCATGTGAGACTATCCCTTGCGGTCAGGGGGGGAAATGCATGGATCTCGATTGGAAGGTCATCATCTCAACACTGGTTGGCGGCGCGATAACGTTCGCAGCGACCACTGGGCAGGAGATGCTTAGAAATCGACGGGTAAGTAGGGCGGCAATGTTGTCCGTCGGAGCAGAGATCGTGGCTGGGATCGATATCGCGCGGGCGCGAGGCTGGGCAAAGGACATCGAAGACTGCATAGAGCAGGCCATGCATGGAAGGGTTGTGCGGCTCACCATTCTGTTGCCGAAGGATACGATCCCTTCGTGCCGAGCTGCTCTCGCACAAGGGACCTTGGGGGACGGTGAGCTAACTGGGCTGGTGACGTGCTTTGTGATTGCCGTCGACGGCCTGAAAGCTGACCTGGATCGCCTGTTTGAGTACGATTTCGATAGTCCCAGATGCATGGTCTCTGCGGATGACCCAGAGCATGCGGTGAAGTTGTATGCGGAGATGCTTGGGTTGCTGGTTGCGATCGAGAACTTCGGAGCGGACGCCATAGCTCTTGCGGCCAAACGGCTGGGTCGAAAGGGCAAGTGGCTGCGACGAAAGTTCGAGCGTTTGGCTGCGCCTGAAACGTTAAGGTAGCTTTCTCAGCCCTTGAGACGCGGAGCCGTATCCTTCCGGCCATGCATTCCTCCCACGGCTTCCGCACCGCTCCGATCCCCTCTGGCTGGGTCCAGACCGGTGAGCGCTGGGCGCTCTGGTACAACGGCCGCGAAACGGCCAGCGTTACGCCCGGTGGCGGTCCCGGGGTCCGGCTATGGATGGAAGGCCAGAAGATGTGGCACACCAAGGAAGCGCGCGCCGCCAGCATCCGGCAGGCGAAGCGCTATGCCGAGCGCTGGTGCGCCGCCAGACTGTATCCCGATCTGCCCCTTCGTGAGGCCGTCGCGCGGCTGACCGATAGCACTCCGATCCAGCCGCCGCCGCCACTGCCCGGACTGCCGCCGACCCGGGAGCAGCTGCAGCAGGCCCAGCGGCTGGACGAGGCGGCGGCGGCTGCGTCGGCCCGGGTGATGGCCGCACTGGAGCCGATCCGGCCGCCAGCGGAGACCAAGTCCAGGGCGAAAGATCCGTGGAAGGGGCGGCTGCGTCGGAGCATGGGCCAGTACCCGCGTGTTTGACTGATTCGCTTCCGGAAAACTCGACCCCCTCACCTTGCTGCGCAACGGTTTGGTCGGGCCGGTTCCAGAAATTAATTCAATGCAAGTCATTGATTTTTGGGCATAGTAAGGCCGACTTTTAATCTTTTGGTCGAAGGTTCGAATCCTTCACGGCCCACCATTGCATCCAATGACCCAGGTCATTCAGAAAGGCACCGCCAAGCGGTGCCTTTTTTGTTGCTCCCGGTGCCGGGCTCCTACTTCGTCCGCGCTCCCTTTGCCGTTGCGGCTGCTGCGTCAGCAGCCTCCTGTGCAGCCGTTGCTGCGGCATTCGCAGAGCGCTCGATCGCGACGCGTTCCGCCTCGAAATCGGCCCGGCGCTGTGCACTCATCCTGCGCTCCAGTTCCATCGATGCGACGAAGCTCTCCGGATACTTCGAGGCACAGGCCTGTTGCACCAGCTGCACCGCGTGATCGGACAACCCCGGCTGGATATGACCCAGCAGGCAGTCCGCATACGACGCAGATGTGGATTGGCTCCCTGTGGGTTGCGGTGAGCCTGCGGCAAGGGCAACAGCAATCAATGCACTCAACATCGAAACCTCCTTGTAGTGGTCGGCTAGGGCGGCTGGGGCTGCCAGCTTCGAGCATAGCGCCATCCCGGCCCGTCGTCGCTCGGCGGGCGCATCATGGTTCCAGCACGCATGGACCAGAATCGAGCGTTCGGCAGGGATGTGCCTTCGCGTGAATCCATCGCATTGCAGTGCGACCCACCCGGCTCGAGGCCCTGACGCTATGCTCGGCACTTTCCCAGGATGGGCCGTCCCATGCGTCTGATCGTGCTGTCGCTGTTGTTGTCCGTCGTCTCCGCCGCACCGCTGATGGCCGCCGAAACCACGTCGCCCGCTGCCGCCACACCCCTGGTGATCGGCGAGACCTTCACCATCGAGTCGAAGGTGCTTGGCGAAACCCGTCGCATCAACGTTTACCGCCCGCAGCCGTGGGGCCTGGACCCGAAAACACCGTTGCCGGTGTTGTACATGCCCGACGGTGGCATCGGCGAAGACTTCCTGCATGTGGCCGGGCTGGTGCAGGTACTGACCGGCAACGGCAGCATGCGCCCGTTCCTGCTGGTCGGCATCGAGAACACCGAGCGCCGCCGCGACATGACCGGCCCCAGCAAGGATCCGCAGGACCAGAAGATTGCGCCGCGCATCGGTGGCTCGGCGGCCTACCGCAGCTTCCTGCGCGATGAACTGATGCCGCAGGTGCGCCAGCGCTACCCGACCACCGACGAGCGCGCGCTGATCGGTGAATCGCTGGCCGGCCTGTTCGTGGTCGAGACGCTGCTGCAGGAGCCGACACTGTTCAACAGCTACATCGCGCTGGACCCCAGCCTGTGGTGGAACCGTGGCGCGATGCTGGCCGGCGCCGCCAAGCAGCTGCCGGCGGTGACGCGCGCGCAGCCGCACGTGTTTCTGGCCAGCAGCGGGCAGCCGGAACTGGCCGCATCCACTGCACGACTGGCCGAGTTGCTGCAACAGGCGTCGCCGTCGCCGCTGGTGAAGTACCTGCCACTGCCGGAGGAAACCCACGCGACGATCTATCATCCGGCCGCATTGCAGGCGCTGCGCACGCTGTTCCCGGCGCCGTCCCCGGCCTCGCCCTGACCGCACTGGCACCGCGTCGCATGCCATGCAAGGATGCGGTAGCGGTGCCATCCGGTGCGCCGCCCGCAACGGGAGCGTGTGGATGCAGCGTGTGCGTGGATGGAGTGTGGCGGCCTGCCTGGCCGTGAGTGGCTGTGCGATGTCGGTGGCGCCGCCGGCAGCGCAGAGTGAAGCGAAGGAGAGCGCGGCAGCCGCTGCGCCAGGCGTGGTGCTGCCGGATACGGAAGCGTTGCGCATACATGACCCCGTGGGCCGCGACTATCCGATCTGGGTGGCGCTGCCGGCCGACTATGCCGCGCACCCTGAAAAGCACTATCCGGTGCTGTACGTGACCGATGCGCTGTACAGCTTCCCCTTGGTGCGCAGCGTGCGCAACATGGTCGGGCAGAAGGGCGTCAACATCGAGGATTTCATCCTGGTCGGTTTGCCGCCGCAGGAGGGGCTGACGTCGAAGCAGAGCCGCTCGCGTGATTACACCCCCAGCAATCCGGCGCGCACCGATCCGCGTGACTACAGCGATGACGTCAGCTATGGCGGCGCCGCACACTACCGCGATTTCCTCGCCGAACGCGTGTTGCCGATGATCGATGCGCGCTACCGCACCGATCCGGCGCGACGCGCCTATGCCGGCCATTCCTATGGCGGCCTGTTCGGTGCCTACGTGCTGACCACGCGTCCGGACATGTTCCGGACCTACATCCTGTCCAGCCCGTCGCTGTGGTTCGACAACCACTTTGTGCCGCGCCTGCAGGCCGAGGCCAAGGCGCCTGCGCAGCCGACCACGGTGGTGCTGTCAGTCGGCAGCTTCGAGACGGTCAAGCCCGAACCGCGCTACTTCACCCGCAACGACATGCTGCGCCACAACGCCGAGTTCGCCGAGCAGCTACGCGCCAGCGGGCATTCGTTGAAAGTGGAGAACATGGTGATCGATGACGAGGACCACTTCACGGTCTACCCGGACATGATCACCCGCGCGTTGTTGAAGGTGTTCCCGGGTACCGGGCCGTACAGCAGCGGTTGACGGCCGGTTGCATCCACGCATGGCGTGGATGATTGCCTCAGGCCGCGCTGGCCTGCGGCGGCGGTATCAGCGTGGCATCCGCTGCATGGCGGAAACACAGGCGGATGGCATCGAGCAGCTCGCTCATGCTGTACGGCTTGGGCAGGAAGTGGATGCCGGCGCGCAGCTGCGGCAGCACGCGGTGCTGGTCCATGCCGGAGGTGACCAGGATCGGCAGCTGCGGCAGGTGCTCGCGCACGCGGTTGGCGGTTTCGATGCCGCTGATGCCGCCCAGGCAGACGTCGGTGAACAGCAGGTCGAATGGTTCACCGGCGTTGAGCAAGCCCAGTGCGGCCTCGGCGCTGCTGACAGCGGTGACCTGGCAGGCCTGGCTTTCCAGGGCGAGGCGACTGAGTTCCTGGGTTTCCTCGGCGTCCTCGATCAGCAGGACGCGCGGTTCCACAAAGCGCTTGGACAGCAACATGACGCGGCAACTCCGGACAACAGGGGGAGCGAAAGGCGCGCAAGTATGCGCAAGCCGGTAGTGAGCCCGGCGTGCACGGCAAGCTAAGTGGGCGTTACAGCCGCCCGCGCCGCTGGCGGCGCACGTGCGAGGCCAGCACCAGCACCGCCAGCAGGGCAGTGCCGATGCGCAGGCTGGTGGCCTGCCAGCCGAGCGCGACGGCGTCATCAAGGCTGAACACATTCCAGGCCAGGTTCATCGACACGTGCAGGGCCAGGCCACACCAGAGGGTGTCGCCATCCAGATGGTCCAGCCAGGCGAAGATGAAGCCGCCCAGGGCGATTACCGCGCCAATGAACAGCGCGATGCCGCCACCGTTGAAGCCGCCGAAGCCGAGCCAGTGCACCATGCCGAACAGCAATGCCTGCGGCAGCGCGAGCAGCGGCCACGGACCACGCACGATCTTCACCAGCAGCACGAAGCCCAGGCCGCGGAACAGCACTTCCTCGGCCAGCGGGAACAGCACGCCCAGCATCGTGGCATCCAGCGTGGTCAACGCCGTGTTCGGGGTACCGAGCAGCGCCAGGCCCAGCCAGCACGGCAGGCTGGCCAACAGCACCCACATCGGGCCTCCCCAGCCATTTCCGCGCAGCCCGAGGCTGGCCGACAGACCCATGCCACGGGGCCGCAGCAGCGCGGCCAACAGTAGTGCCGCCAGCACCGCCAGCGCATTGTCCAGCAGGCTGCCGCCGTAGGGCATGGGCAGGGCAGGAATCGGAGTCCCTGCGGCCGCGGCGATATCGCGCAGGTTCAGGCCCAGGCCAACGCCCAGCAGGACCAGCAGCAGGCGCGCGGTGGTGGGCAGGCGGGACAACGCGGTCATGTACGCACTCCCTGCGGAACAGGGGCCCAGTGTGTGCGACTGCCGCCGCATCGGCGTGCGTCGGAAGTCCCTGTGCCATCGGTCATGCGTTGCCGCACAGTCATCACCGCACAGGTACAGTCGATGCAGGACCGACAGGAGCAATGCCGATGCTGTGCCCCGTGTGCAAGACCCAGACCCTGCAGATGGCCGAACGCCATGGCATCGAGATCGACTATTGCCCCGGCTGTCGGGGCGTGTGGCTGGATCGTGGTGAACTGGACAAGATCATCGAGCGCGCCGGCGCCGGCGCCGGTGCCGCCATGCCGCCGCCCGCACCCGTGCAGGCTCAGCCGGCGTCCGCGCCGCCACCGGTGATGCACCGCGATACCCGCCACCTCGGCCAGCGCTACGAGGACAACCGTGGCCACGGATACAAGAAAAAGAAGAAGGACAGTTTCCTGTCGGAACTGTTCGACTTCTAGGCGCTTCGCGCTTTGTGGAGTCGAGCCATGCTCGACTGGCTGTTGCCGCCAATAGTCGAGCATGGCTCGACTCTACAGGGGGCGCGTGATCACGTCCGCCGCAGGATGAACTCGCGGTCGTGGGTGTCGCCGACGATGAAGTCGTACTCGCCGACCTTGTTGCAGCCGTAACGCGCATAGAAGCGCTGTGCGCCGAAATTTTCTTCCCACACGCCCACCCACAGGGTGCGGCGCTGCGGTTGGTCCAGCCACGCCATGAACGCGTCCATCAGGCGTGCACCGTGGCCGCCGTTCTGGTGTGCGGCCAGGATGTAGAACCGCTTCAGCTCGATGTCGCCTTCGCGCGCATCCGCATGCGGCAGGGTGTTGGCACCGGCCGCCAGATAGCCGACCACCGACTCACCGTCCATCAACAGCCAGATGGCACTGCGTGGGTCGGACAGTTCGATGCGCTGCGGTTCGCGGCTGTAGTGCGCCTGCAGGAAATCATGCAGCTCCTGCGCTGGGTACGAGTCGCCCCAGGTTTCGTTGTAGGTGGTGATGGCGATCGCCGACAGGGCGTCGACATCGGCAAGGGTGGCGCGGCGGATCTGCAACGACATGGCGGGGCCTGCAATGGAGCGTGGCGCAGTGTAGCCGGCCCCGGCGACTGCCGGGGCTGGCCATTGCTCACGAACCGCTGCTCAGAACCACATGCGCACGCCGGCCACCCAGCGTGTGTCGCGCGCGTGGTCACCGGCGTAGTCGGCGGTGTCGCCAAACGTGCGTTCGTGGCTGATGCCGATGTACGGCGCGAAGCGGCGGCTGAACTCATAGCGCAGGCGCAGACCGGCCTCCACCTTGTTCAGTCCGCGACCGATGCCGTACTCCGGTTCATCCTTGGCCGCGACGGTGGCTTCCAGCAGCGGCTGCAGAATCAGGCGGTTGGTCAGCAGCACGTCGTACTCGACCTCGGCCTTGGCCAGCACCTGGCCGCCGGAGCCCATGTACAGCGTGGCCGAGCTTTCGAACTTGTACGGCGCCAGGCCCTGGATGCCGACCGCTGCCCAGGTGCGCGAGTCGGCCGGGCGGAAGTCCTGGCGCACGCCGACCAGCACGTCCCACCACGGCGACACGCTGCGGCCATACAGCGCTTCCAGTGACGACGATTCGGTGCGGCCACGACTGCGTTCGCCATCGGTGCGCAGCCACAGGCGGTTGATGTTGCCGCCGATCCAGCCAGTGGCCTCCCAGGCCTGGCCGTTGCTGCTCTTGCCGTCCCAATGCTCAAGCCGGTCGATCAGCAGCAGGCTGTTGATCTCTGGCGCATGCTCCATCGCACCGTGGGCGATGGGCGGGAAGGCAGCGGCACGGTCAGCATCGGTCGGGACCGGGATCGGCTCGCGCGGTTCGGTGGGCGCGGGCGCGCCGTGACCCATCGCCGCATGATCCATCCTGGAATGGTCCATCGTGGAATGGTCCATCGCCGCCGGCTGCATCGCGCCGTGGTCCATCTTCGAGTGATCCATGGCTGAGTGGTCCATCGCGCCCGAACCCATCTTCGAATGATCCATCTTCGAATGATCGACAGGTTCGACCGGTGCCTTCACGGTCTTCGCCGGCGGATCCATCGCGGCCATGTCATGACCAGCGTGCGACTGCGCGAACACCGGCAATGCGGCGGCCAGGCCCAGGGCCAGCAGGCTGGGGGAAAGCAGTGAGCGGCTCATTCTTCGATCCTCACTTCGCGCATCATGCCCGCTTCCATGTGGTACAGCAGATGGCAGTGGTAGGCCCAGCGGCCGAGCGCATCGGCGCGCACGCGGTAGCTGCGGCGGGTGCCGGGCGGCATGTCGATGGTGTGCTTGCGCAGCTGGAACTCGCCCCGCGCGTTTTCCAGATCGCTCCACACGCCGTGCAGGTGGATCGGGTGCTGCATCATGGTGTCGTTGACCAGCACGATGCGCATGCGCTCGCCGTAGTTCAGCCGCAGCGGTTCGGCGCTGGCAAACGGGATGCCATCGAACGACCAGGAGAATTTCTCCATGTGGCCGGTCAGGTGCAGCTCGATCTCACGGCTCGGCTCGCGGCCATCCGGGTCTTCGAACAGGCTGCGCATCGCGCCATAGGTCAGCACCTGGCGGCCGTTGTCGCGCAGGCCGATGCCGGGGTCGTCCAGCTTTGGTTCGGTAGCCGAACTCTGCATGTCCACCAGCGGGTTGTTGCGCTCGCTGGCCGGGTGCTTCGGTGCCTTGCTGGCGGTATCGGCGCCAGCCTGTGCCCCGTGGCCCATGCTGGCGCCGCAGCCGCCTTCCATGCCCTTCATCGCGGCCATGTCGTGGCCGCCGTGGCCACCACCGCCCATGTCATGGCCCGACATGCCATGGCCCATGTCGGCCATGGTCAGCAGCACGCGTGGGTCGCGCTCGGGAATCGGCGCCTGCAGGCCGTGGCGAACCGCCAGCGTGCCGGCGGCGTAGCCGGTGCGGCCCATGTCCTGGCAGAAGATCGTGTAGGCATCCTGGCCGCTCGGTTCGACGATCACATCGTAGGTTTCGGCCGGGGCGATGCGGAACTCATCGATGCTCACCGGGTGGATGTACTGGCCATCGGCGGCGACCACGGTCATCTTCAAACCAGGAATGCGCACGTCGAAGTAGGTCATCGACCCGCCATTGATGAAGCGCAGCAGCACCTTCTCGCCACTGCGGAACAGCCCGGTCCAGTTGCCCGCCGGGGCGGTGCCGTTCATCAGGTAGGTGTAGGTGTTGGCGTTGACGTCGGACAGGTCGGTCGGCGTCATCCGCATCCGTCCCCACATGCCGCGGTCAGACAGCGCCGCCGACCAGCCGTCGCGCTTCACGTCGCGCAGGAAATCCGGCAGCGTGCGCATGTAGTAGTTGTCGTACGCCGCCAGCTTCTTCATGCGGCGGAACAGCGCGCCCGGGTCCATGTCGGTCCAGTCGGACAGCATGATCACGTGCTCGCGGTCGTGCCGGTACGGCGCCGGCTCGGCGGGGTCGATGATCAGTGCACCGTACAGGCCGGCCTGCTCCTGGAACATCGAGTGGCTGTGGTACCAGTAGGTGCCCGACTGCTTCAGCTCGAAGTGGTAGTGATAGGTCTCACCGGGGCCGATGCCGTTGAAGCTCAGGCCGGGCACGCCGTCCATGTTGGCTGGCAGCAGGATGCCGTGCCAGTGGATCGAGGTCGGATGGCGTTCCAGCGTGTTGCGCACGAACAGGTCCACAGTCTGGCCTTCGCGCCAGCGCAGGATCGGTGCCGGCAGCGAGCCGTTGACGGTGATCGCCGGGCGGGTGCGGCCGGTGAAGTTGGCCAGCGATTCGCCGATGGCCAGTTCGATGCGGGTGTCGCTGAGCACGGCGGGGGCGCCGGCCAGCCGTGGGGCGGCCGTGGCGGCGGCGAGCGCGCGCTGCGGAACGCCGACAGCGGCGATGCCGGCAACCACGCCGCCGGCGGCCAGGCCCTGCACGAACAGGCGGCGCGACGGCATGGGCACAGCGCCCGGACCGGGGGGAATGCGGGTATTCATGGTGGTGACTCCAGACACGTAAAGACGCCGGCAGGCGGCCGGCTACGGTGCGCAGGGCGCACGGTGCGTGTGGAATCAGCCGATGGGAGGACGCGAGATCGGCGGCAGCGGCGGCGCCGGACGGCCAGTGGCCGGCATCGGCTGCGGGGCCAGCGACAGCGCCGGGCCGGCCATGACCGGCAGCGGCAGTACCACCAGCAGCGGGTGCTGGGCACAACTGCGCACGCAGTCCTTGATCTGGCAGTGGGCGTCGTGGGCGGGCGCCTTGGCCTGCGGGGCCTCGTCGGCCTGCATACCCGCGTGGTGGTGGCAGTCGGCAGTGCCGCCATCAACAGCAGTGGCTGCGGCGTGGGCCATCCGGCCCATTTCCTCGTGACCGCTGGCCATGGCCGCGTTCAACCCGTTGAGCAACAGGCTGAGCATGAGCACGACACGGAGCAGGGTCGAGGCCAGGGACATGGCGCTAATCTAGCTGCAAGCGGGCGCGGATGCACTTCCGGCTGAATGGCCGGTTCAAGGTTGGAGCTGCACCAATGTATGTAGAGCCGAGCCCATGCTCGGCTGTCGTCCCCGCAGAAGCAGCCGAGCGTGGGCTCGGCTCTACAAGGGCAGCAGCGTAGGAGTAGCGCCGGGTCATGCCCGGCGAGCGCGAAGCGCGGCCGATCCACGGGCCGCCGGGCATGGCCCGCCGCTACCCTTCTTCGCGCACGATCTCGACCAGGCGCGGGCCGTAGCGGCTCAGCTTGGTGCCGCCGATGCCGCCGACCCGGGCCAGTTCGTCCAGGCTCGTCGGGCGCTGTTCAGCGATGTTGCGCAGGGTGCTGTCGTGGAAGATCACGAAGGCCGGCACGTTCTGTTCGCGGGCCAGTTCGGCACGCAGGCCGCGCAGCGCGTTGAACAGCGCCAGATCCTGCGGCAGCACCGACAGGCCGGTGCGCTGCGCGCTGCGCTCGCGGCCGCTGGTGCTGCTGGCCGGATCGCGGCGCATGCTGATCTGGCGGCGGCCGGTCAGCACGTCGCGGCTGGCGTCGGTCAGGCGCAGGCCACCGTGGCCCTCGCTGTCCACTTCCAGCAGGCTGGCGGCAACCAGCTGGCGGAACACGCTGCGCCAGGTGCGCGCTTCGAGGTCGCGGCCGATCGCGTAGGTGCTGAGCTTGTCGTGGCCCTGCTGCTTGACCTTCTCGTTCTCGCTGCCGCGCAGGACGTCGATCAGGTGGCCGACGCCGAAACGCTGGCCACTGCGGTAGACGCAGCTCAGCGCCTTCTGCGCCGGAATGGTCGCGTCCCAGGAGTCGGGCGGGGTCAGGCAGTTGTCGCAGTTGCCGCAGGGCTGGGGATAGGTCTCGCCGAAACCGGCCAGCAGCACCTGGCGACGGCACTGCATCGACTCGCAGTAGCCCAGCAGGTGGTCCAGCTTGGACCGCTCCAGCTGCTTGCGCTCTTCGCCGGCTTCGGACTGCTCGATCATCTGCTTGAGCAGCACCACGTCGCCCAGGCCGTAGCACAGCCAGGCCTCGGCGGCCTCGCCATCGCGGCCGGCGCGACCGGTTTCCTGGTAGTAGCCTTCCATTGACTTGGGCAGGTCGGTATGCGCGACGAAGCGCACGTCCGGCTTGTCGATGCCCATGCCGAAGGCGATGGTGGCGCACATCACGATGCCGTCCTCGCGCAGGAAGCGGCGCTGGTTGCTGGCGCGTACTTCCGGTGGCAGGCCGGCATGGTAGGGCAGGGCGTTGAAGCCCTGCCCGCAGAGGAATTCGGCGGTCTCTTCGACCTTGCGCCGCGACATGCAGTAGACGATGCCGGCCTCGCCGCGGTGGCCGCGCAGGAAATCGGTCAGCTGCTTGCGGGCGTTGTCCTTCTGCACCACGGTGTAGCGGATGTTGGGGCGGTCGAAGGAGCTGACGAAGTGGCGTGCTTCCTGCAGATCGAGGCGCTCGGCGATCTCGCGCTGGGTCGGCGGATCGGCGGTGGCGGTCAGCGCGATCCGCGGGATCTGTGGCCAACGCTCGTGCAGCACGGTCAGCTGGCGGTACTCGGGGCGGAAATCATGGCCCCACTGCGACACACAGTGTGCTTCATCGATGGCGAACAGGGCGATCTGGCTGCGCGACAGCAGCGACAGGAAGCGGCCGGTCAGCAGGCGCTCGGGGGCGACATAGAGCATGTCCAGCTCGCCCGCGAGCAGTTCGCGCTCGACGCGGCCGGCGGTCTCGGCATCCAGGGTCGAGTTCAGGTACTCGGCACGCACGCCGAGCTGGCGCAGGGCCTCGACCTGGTCCTGCATGAGCGCGATCAGCGGCGAGATGACGATGCCACATCCGTCACGCAGCAGGGCCGGCACCTGGTAGCACAGCGACTTGCCGCCGCCGGTGGGCATCAGCACCAGGGCATCGTGACCGGCAGCCACATGCTCCACGATGTCCTGCTGCGGACCACGGAAATCGTCGTAACCAAAGACGCGTTGGAGCAGGTCGTGCGCGGGACGGGAAGGCATCCGGCTAGTTTACCTCCCGGAGGCGGCGGCAGGGCTGCGCCCTGCACCTGCTACAAGCCAGAGCAACGTCAAAGGCAACAGCCGGCTCTGGGGTGTCTTCTGGCTGGGCGGGGCGGTGTGGGCTTGCAGGACACGCCGTAAACCCGTCCTTGGGGGCTCGATGGCGCCATCCATGGCGCCAACGGTCCTGCAAGCCCACACCGCCCCACTCCCGACAGTTTCCCGGTGACGGTGGATCCATCCACGCCATGCGTGGATGAAATCTGTCAGATATCGACAAACAAAATGGGGTCAGATCCGTTTTCCTGCGGAAAACGGATCTGACCCCAAGCAATGCCCTGGCAGATCGCGAAAATCTGTCGAAGGCGGGGTGGGTCCGGTTGAGGGGGTGTGAGCGGCATGGATGCCGCGACCAAGCCCCCATGGACGGGTTTACGGCGTCCCCCTCAACCGGACCCACCCCGCCAACCTTCAGGAAACTGGCTTTTGCTCTGGCTCTGGCTTGAAGGCTTCGGCGGGTGCAGGGCTGCAAGCCCTGCCGCCCCCAACCCTTACTGCAGCAGGGAACGCAGCATCCAGGCGTACTTCTCGTGAGTCTGCAGGCGCTGGGTCATCAGATCCTCGGTCGGGGCGTCGTCACCCTTGGCCGCCACCTCCAGCACTTCACGTGCCGTACGGCAGACCGCTTCGTTGGCGACCACCAACTGGCGTACCATTTCACGCCAGTCCGCACTGTCGGTCAGGCCCGGTTCCTCGGCGATCGAGGTCAGCGCAGCGAATTCCCGGTAGGAGCCCGGGGCATTGAAGCCCAGCGCGCGGATGCGCTCGGCCACGTCGTCCAGTGCCGCCCACTGCTCGGTGTACTGCGTCTCGAACATGGTGTGCAGCGAGTTGAACATCGACCCGGTGACGTTCCAGTGGAAGTTGTGCGTCTTCAGGTAGAGCGTGAACGCATCGGCCTGGAAGCGCGACAGACCGTCGGCGATCTTCTTGCGGTCGCCCTGGGTGATCCCGATATCGATGTTCGGCGCCGACGGTGCCGCCGCTGCAAGCTTCTGCTTGCCGGTCTTGGCCTTGGTCGTGCTCTTGGTCTTCGCCATGGGGTTCCTCCTTGTGGAATCGTTGGCCTTCACAATAAACCGGTCGTGATGACTGGTCGCTTTCAAAGTTTTGAACGAACCGATTGATGAACTCTATCGATAAAAATCCGCCGCCCCGCCTGCGCCAACAGCGTGCCGCCATCGACGGCGCCATGAGCCGCGACCGGGGCCGTTTGCTGGGAATGCTCTCGCGTTGCCAGGCCAAGCCACAGGATGCGGCGCTGGCCGCCACCTTCGAGCAGGCCTTGCAGGCGTCGGTGCAGCGCCGGCAGGTCCGGGCGCAGCAGCAGCCGTCCATTACTCTGGACCCGCAGCTGCCGATTGCGCGTGAAGCCGACGCCATCATCGGGCTGATCCGCGACCACCAGATCGTGGTGATCGCCGGTGAAACCGGCTCGGGCAAGACCACCCAGCTGCCGAAACTGTGCCTGGCCGCAGGCCGTGGCCAGGCCGGCATGATCGGCTGCACCCAGCCGCGACGGATTGCCGCGCGTGCGGTGGCCAGCCGCGTGGCGCAGGAACTGCAGAGCGAACTGGGCCAGCTGGTCGGCTACCAGGTGCGTTTCAACGACAAGGTCAGCGAAGACAGCCGCATCAAGTTCATGACCGACGGCATCCTGCTGGCGGAAATCGCCAGCGATCGCTGGTTGTCGAACTACGACACGATCATCGTCGACGAGGCGCACGAACGCAGCCTCAACATCGACTTCCTGCTGGGCTACCTGAAGCAGCTGCTGCGCAAGCGCCCGGACCTGAAGCTGATCGTCACTTCGGCCACCATCGACACCGAACGCTTCGCCCAGCATTTCGACAATGCGCCGGTGATCAGCGTCGAAGGACGTACCTATCCGGTGGAAGTGCGTTACCGCGCGCTGGAAGGCGAGGGCGAAGAGCAGGGCGAGCGCACCGTCAACGACGCCATCGTGTCGGCCATCGACGAGATCACCCGCCTGGATGGGCGCGGCGACGTGCTGATCTTCCTGCCGGGTGAGCGCGAGATCCGCGATGCGCACCAGTCGCTGGAACGGCGCAAGTACCGCAACACCGAGGTGCTGCCACTGTACGCGCGCCTGTCCAACCAGGACCAGGACCGGGTGTTCAATCCCGGGCCGAACCGGCGCATCGTGCTGGCCACCAACGTGGCCGAAACTTCGCTGACGGTGCCGCGCATCCGCTACGTGGTCGATCCGGGCTTTGCCCGCGTCAAGCGTTACAGCCCGCGCAACAAACTCGATCGCCTGCACATCGAGCCGATCTCGCAGGCCAGCGCCAACCAGCGCAAGGGCCGCTGCGGCCGTATCGCCGAGGGCATCTGCTACCGACTGTATGCCGAGGCCGATTTCCAGGCGCGGCCGGAGTTCACCGATCCGGAAATCCGCCGCTCCAGCCTGGCCGGGGTGATCCTGCGCATGCTGCAGCTGGGCCTGGGCCGCATCGAGGAGTTCCCGTTCCTGGAAGCGCCGGACGAACGCGCGGTGGCCGATGGCTGGCAACAGCTGACCGAACTGGGCGCCATCGACGCCGAGCGGCGCATGACCACCATCGGCAAGCAGATGGCACGCCTGCCGGTGGACGTGAAGCTGGCGCGCATGCTGGTCGCCGCGCAGGCCGCCGGCTGCCTGCGGCCGATGCTGGTGATCGCCTCGTTCCTGGGCATCCAGGACCCGCGCGAGCGCCCACCCGAAGCGCGTGGCGCGGCCGACAGCGCGCATGCGCAGTTCGCCGATGGGCGGTCCGAATTCGTCGGCGTGCTGCGCCTGTGGGATGCCTATCGGCAGGCTCACGAAGACCTGACCCAATCCAAGCTGCGCGACTGGTGCGGCCGTCATTTCCTCGGTTTCCTGCGCATGCGCGAATGGCGCGAGCTGCATCGACAGCTGCGCCTGCTGTGCGAAGAACTGGGCTGGAAGGAAGAGGCCAACGAGGCCTCGATGGCGCCGTTGCTGGCTGGCAGCAGTGCACCGGCTCCGGCGCGCGATGACGCCGCTGCAGTGAAGGCCACCCGTGGCCAGCTGCACCGTGCCGCGCGCCTGGCCCGCGAAGGCAAGGCCGAGGCCGCCCCGGCGCCAGTGCCCGTGCGCGCGCAGAAGGAACAGGCACCGGTTGGCGGCGGTTTCAGCGAACGCGTGCGTGCCGCTGCGTACCAGACCCTGCATCGGGCGCTGGTGGCGGGCCTGCCGACGCAGATCGGCCACCGCACCGAGAAGGGCGATTTCCAGGCGCCACGCCAGCGCCGCTTCCTGCCGTTCCCGGGTTCGGCGCTGTCCAAGCGGCCGCCGCCGTGGCTGCTGGTGGCCAACCTGCTGGATACGCAGAAGGTGTGGGGCATGACCCTGGCGGCGATCGAGCCGGACTGGGTGATCGCCGAACTGCCGCACCTGCTGCTGCGCAAGCACTTCGATCCGCACTGGTCGCGTGCGCAGGGCCAGGTACTGGCCTCCGAGCAGATCAGCCTGTTCGGCCTGGTGCTGGCGCCGAAGAAGCCGGTGCACTACGGTCGCATCGCGCCGGGCGAAGCGCACGACATCTTCGTGCGCCAGGCACTGGTGACCGGTGAGATCAACACCCGCGCCAGCTTCGTGGCCGACAACCAGAAAGTGCTGGAGATCGCCCGCGAGGAAGAAGCCAAGCTGCGCCGTGCTGGCATCGTTGCCGACGAGGACTGGCAGGCGCGCTGGTACCTGGACCGGGTGCCGCCGCAGATCCATTCGGCGGCGGGTCTGGACACCTGGTGGAAGGGGCTGGCGCCGGAACAGCGCAAGACCCTGCACTGGTCCCTGGTCGATCTGTTGCCGGGTGAGGGCAGCGAACAGGAGCGCTATCCGAAGTACCTGCCGCTGGGCCAGGCGCGCCTGCCACTGCATTACCGCTTCGAGCCGGGAGCCGACGACGACGGCGTCACCCTGGACGTGCCGCTGCATCTGCTCAACGCGCTGGATCCGGTGCAACTGGGCTGGCTGGCGCCGGGTTTCGTCGCCGACAAGGCCTCGGCACTGATCCGCAGCCTGCCCAAGGCGATGCGCCGCAACTACGTGCCGGCACCGGACTTCGGTCGCGCGTTCTACGAGGCGTTCCCGCAGCCCAGCGCCGATGCCATCACCGGCGAGCTGGCGCGCTTCCTGTCACGTGCGACCGGCGCAACGGTGACGGCGCTCGATTTCGAGCCCGGCTCGATCGAGCCGCACCTGCACATGAACCTGCGGCTGCGCGACGAGCAGGGCAAGGTGCTGGCGACCTCGCGTGATCTGGACACGCTGCGCGCGAAGTTCGGTGGTCGTGCCGGCGATGCCTTCGCTGCACGCGCCGGCCGCGAGATGGCCGCCGATGGCCTGCGTACGTTCCCGGCCACGCCGATTCCTCTGCAGGTACCCGGTGAAGCGGGCGTGCCGGCCTATCCGGCGTTGCTGGACGAGGGCGACAGCGTGGCGCTGCGCATCTTCGCCGATCGCCAGCAGGCGCTGGAGGCCCATCCGCTGGGCGTGCGCCGTCTGCTGGAGATTGCCCTGGCCGAGAAGGTGAAGCAGGCACGCAAGCAGCTGCCGGTCGGTGCCAAGACCGGCCTGTTGTATGCGGCGATCGAGTCGCAGGAGCGCCTGCGTGGTGACCTGGTCGATGCGGCGATGAACGCGGTGCTGGCCGAGGGGCTGGAAGACATCCGCGATGCGGCAGCCTTCGAGCAGCGTCGTGAGCATGCGGCCAAGGCGCTGTTTGGCGAGGCCATGTCGCGGCTGAAGCTGGCCGAAACCATCCTGGCGCTGGTGGCGGAACTGAAGCCGATGCTGGAAGCACCGTTGATGGGCTGGGCGCGCGGCAATCTGGACGACATGGAAGCGCAGCTGGTCGGGCTGATCCATCCCGGCTTCCTGCGCGACACGCCGGCCGACGCGCTGGCGCAGTACCCGCGCTACCTGAAGGCGATGATCCTGCGTACCGAGCGTGCCAAGCGTGATCCGCCACGTGACCAGGCACGCATGCTGGAACTGCATCCGTTCCTGGAGGCGTTGGCAGCGGGGGAGCAGCAGGGACTGCGCGAACGCCCGCAATGGCAGGCCCTGCGCTGGGACCTGGAAGAGCTGCGGGTATCGCTGTTCGCGCAGGAGCTGGGTGCACGCACCGGCATCTCGGCGAAGAAGCTGGCGCAGCGGGTGACCGCACTGCGCCAGGCGTGAATCCTGTCCTGTAGCGCCGAGCCGAGCCGAGCCGAGCCGATGCTCGACTGCTGGCGATGGACGATCGCGGTCCATCGGAAAGCAGCCGAGCATCCGCCAGGCTCCACAGGACAGGCAAGCCGTTACTTGGTACGGCGTACCTTCGGTTGTACGTTCACGCCTTCGATCTTCATGTACCAGACACCGAGCATTCCGGGCTTGATACTGACGTTTGGCGACTGCTTGCGCACCCCAGGGGTCGTGGACGTGTCGGTCTGCTCCCATTCCTGGCCGTTGTCCAGCACGTAGATGCGGCCCTTGCCGAAGCCGCGGAACTCGCCCTGCAGCACGCCGGTGATCGGCTCGCTGCTGCCGAAATCGAAGAAGCCGCGATTCTTCACGATCACTTCCTGGCGTCCTTCCTCGCGTGCCTCTTCGCGGACGGCGGCCACGGCCTGGGTGGTGGCTGACTCGACCTTGCCCTGCAACCAGCGGTTGAGCGCGGCCAACTCGGTGGCGTTGAGCTTGTCCAGGCCCGCAGCCTTGAACTCGGCCGGCGACATCTGCTGCTGCAGGTCGCCTTCCACCACGCGCTGGGCCAGCGCCGGTGCCGACAGCATCAGCAGTACCGCGGCGCAGGCCAGCAACCGGGGGGGGAAAGGCAGGGCAATCGAAGGCATGGCGGGACTCTCCTGGGTTTGTGCGGAGTGTAGCGGCATGTGCTGATGCCGGGCGATGCAGTCGCGGCGATTGTCCCTGAACGGCGCCGGCGCTAGTGTAGAGGCCTCTGTCTTGCCTGCTCGATGCTGTGAACCGCGCTTCCGTCCCCGGCCTGGATGCCTTGTTGAACCGTCCCTCGGCAGCGGTGCTGCCCGCTCCGCTGCGCCAGGCCCTGCGCGAGCATTGGGAAGCGCCGGAGTGCGAGCACCAGATGCGCGCCAGCTGGTCGGTGCTGGGCGACACCCTCGACGCACTGGCGATGCTCTCGGCCGACGAAGGCGCGGTGGTCGCGGCCCTGCTGTTCGATCTGCCCGGCCTGCGCGCCAGCTTGGAGCAACTGCCGCTGGGCAACCACAAGGCAGCAGTGATCGGCCTGCTGGATGGCCAGGATGCGGCCGATCCGGTGTGGGCGCTGCACGCCGGCCGCGAAGCCGGGCGCAACAGCGAAGGCCTGCGCCGCCTGCTGCTGGCGATCATCCGCGACCTGCGCGTGGTGCCGATCCTGCTGGCCCGGCAGCTGGCCCGGATGCGCGCGGCCGACAAGCTGGACGATGAGCAGCGTCGCGCGCTGGCGCAGCTGACCCGTGACATCCATGCACCGCTGGCCAATCGATTGGGCATCTGGCAGCTGAAGTGGGAGCTGGAGGACCTGGCGTTCCGCCACCTGGAACCGGAGACATACCGGCGCATTGCGCGGGAGGTGGACGAAACCCGCATCGCCCGCGAGCGTTACGTCGAGAACGTCAAGAAGGTGCTGTCGCGCGAACTGGTCGCGCAGGGCATCAAGGCCGAGGTCAGTGGCCGCCCGAAGCACATCTACAGCATCTGGCGGAAGATGCAGAAGAAGCGGCTGGCGTTCGACCAGCTGTACGACATCCGCGCGGTGCGGGTGATGGTCGATGATGTCGCCGCCTGCTACGCCGCGCTGGGCGTGGTGCACGCGCTGTGGGCGCCGGTGCCGAGCGAGTTCGACGATTACATCGCCCGGCCCAAGGCCAACGACTACCGTTCGCTGCATACCGCCGTGGTCGGTCCGGAAGGCCGCACCATCGAAGTGCAGATCCGTACCCACGAGATGCATTCGCAGGCCGAGCTGGGCGTGGCCGCGCACTGGAAGTACAAGGAAGGCGGAAAGGGCGCGGAAAAGTCCTTCGACCGCAAGATCACCTGGATGCGCCAACTGCTGGAGCAGGCGCAGGATGGGCAGGGCAATGAACTGGCCGGGGCGCTCGATGCCGAGCTGACCGAGGACCGGGTCTATGCGCTGAGCCCGAAGGACGAGGTGCTGGACCTGCCGCAGGGGGCCACGCCGCTCGATTTCGCCTACCAGGTGCACACGATGGTGGGCCACCGCTGCCGTGGTGCGAAGGTCAATGGCCGTATCGTGCCGCTGACCTACCGCCTGCGCAGCGGCGACCGCGTCGAGATCCTGACCGGCAAGGAGGCCGACCCGCGCCGCGACTGGCTGATGCCGGCCAACGGCTTCCTGGCCAGCAACCGCTCGCGCGAAAAGGTGCGCAGCTGGTTCCACAAGCTGGATCGCGCGCGCAACGTGCAGGCCGGCCGCGAACTGCTTGAGCGTGAACTGAAGCGGCTGGGCCTGCAGCATTCGGACCTGTCGGTGGCGGCGAAGAAGTTCCATGCCGACAGCGTCGACGATCTCTACATCCAGGTGGCGCTGGGTGATACCGGCCCGAACCAGGTCAGCCGTACCCTGCTGGAGGCGGAGCGTGCGGCCAGCCAGCCGGCACCTGCGCCGAGCCTGCCACGCCCGACCGCGCGCCGCGAGAACCTGGGCAAGTCCAAGTTCACCGTGCAGGGCGTGGGCAACCTGCTGGTACAGCTGGCGCGTTGCTGCCAGCCGGTGGCCGGCGAACCGATCGTCGGCTACCTGACCCGTAGCCGGGGTGTCACCGTGCATCGTGCAGACTGTGCTGCGCTGGCCCGGCTGGCAGCCACCAGCCCGCAGCGCATCCTGCCGGTGGAGTGGGGCCAGGCCGGCGGTGGCTACGAGGTGGACGTGGTGGTCACTGCAGTCGACCGCCGCTGGCTGCTGAAGGACATCACCAACCTGATCGCCCAGGAAGACGCCTACGTGCTCGACATCCACAGTGACAACGTGCGCAACAGTGGCCGTGCCCATCTGCGCCTGCGCCTGAAGGTGAGCGACTACGGCCAGCTGTCGACCCTGCTGGGCAAGCTGGATGCGCTGCCCGGCGTGAGCGAGGCGCGTCGCCTCGGCTGAGCTTCACGCTGCCCCGGCTACCCTGCACGCATGGAACGCGAGCCTCCGCATCGCCCGCATGGCGCTGAACATCCTGCGCTGGACCGCGTCCGCCGCGAAGGCCGTTGGTGGTGGCTGCAGGCCCGCCACGCGCGCCGGGTGTGGCGCTGGGCGCTGGTCGCAGCGCTGGCGGTGTTCGTGCTGCTGGTGCTGCTGCGCAAGCCGTTGGCAGACTGGTTCTGGGATGAACCGCAGATCGAACAGCTGCTGGTCGAGGGCGATCGTGCGCTTGCCAGCGGCCGACTGAGCGCGGCCGACGGCAGTGGCGCACGCGAACGTTACCAGGCCGTGCTGGCATTGGATGGCGACCGTCCGCAGGCCCGTGAAGGCCTGGCACGAACGGCCGCCGCCGCCCTGCAGCAGGCCCGCGACAAACTTGAGAACAATGATCTCGACGGCAGTGCGCAGGTGCTGGCACTGGCCCGCGAACTGCAGGTGCCGCAAGGCGATGCAGATGCCGTCGCCCGCCAGTTGCAGGCACGGCGCAGTGCCGGGGCGGGCATCGGTGCGCTGCTGGCGCAGGCCCGCAATGCCCTCGCTGCCGGGCGGCTCGACGATGGCGACAGCAGTGCACTGCCGCTGTTCCAGCGCATCCTGGCACTGCAGCCAGACAACCTGCCGGCGCTGGAAGGGCGCGAAGATGCACTGAGCGATCTGCTGCAGCATGCGCGTACGCTGGCCGGGCGCGGGGACCTGGCCGAAGCCGCTGTGATCGTGCAGCGCGCGCGCCAGTTCGATGCCGGCCACGCCGATCTGCCCGCCAGCCAGGAAGCGTTGGCGCGGGCAGTCGATCAGCGCCTGAGGCAGGCGCAACGTGCATTGCAGCGGCGGCAGCTGGACGTGGCGGCCAAGGGGTTCCTGGCGGTTCTTGCGGTGGCGGCCGATGATCCCAATGCCCAGCGCGGCCGCGAACAGGCGTTGCAGGCCGTACTGGCACGCAGCCAGAAGCAGGCCGACGACTTCCAGTTCGAGGCGGCGCAGGCGGATGCCGCGCTGGCGGAAGAACTGGGCGCCTCACCAGCCGCACGACAGCAGCTCGCACAGCGTCTGCAGCGCGCACACCAGGCGCAGAAGGCGCTGCAGCAGCCGTCGGTCAGCAACACGCAGCGCGAGCGCCAACTGCGCGACCACCTGCGCAGGATCGAGCGCGCCGAACGCGCTGGGCAATGGATCAGCCCCCCCGGCCACAGTGCGTTCGACGCGTTGCGCGAAGCGCAGTCACTGGCGCCACGCGATGCACGGGTGAAGGCCGCTGCAGCCCGCCTGTTGCCGGCCAGCCGAAGTTGTTTCGACGACAACCTGCGGCAGAATCGCGTGCAGGCGGCCGGTGCCTGCCTGCAGGCGTGGCAGACCCTGTCGCCGACCGCGGCTGGACTTCCCGCGGCACGCCTGCGCCTGGCCCAGCGCTGGCTGGCGATCGGCAGCGAACGGCTCGGCAATGGAGACCTGGCGTTTGCCGCACACGCTGCCGAACAGGCCCGGTTGCTGCAACCGGACCTGGCCGAGCTGCCGGCGTTCGAAGACCGCCTGCGCCGCGCCGGCGGTCGCCCGGATTAGGTGAAGAACACCCGCTGCACGGTCGCGCGGGCAGCGTCGAGGGAGAAGTGCTCTGCGATGTTGGCCAGGCCGGCGTCGGACAACTGCTGCCACAGCTGCGGATCCTGGTACAGGCGGACCACCGCATCGGCGAAGCCCGCCGCATCATCGGCCACCAGTACGTCCTGGCCCGGGTGCAGGTGCATCCCTTCCACGGCGCAGGTGGTACCGACCACCGGCTGGCCATGGGCCATGCTCAGGTTGATCTTGCCCTTCACGCCGGCGCCGAAGCGCAGTGGCGCGATGGAAATGCGGGCACCGTCCATGTAAGGCGTGATGTCCTCGACGAAGCCATGCATCTGCACGCCCGGCTGGCGAGCGGCCAACGCCAGCAGCGATTCCGGCGTGGCGGCACCGATGCAGTGCAGGCGTACCTCGGGCAGGCGGGCGCGGATGCCGGCAAAGACTTCGCCGATGAACCACTCCATGGCATCCAGGTTCGGCGGATGGCGGAAGCCACCGACGAACACCAGGTCATGGCGCTGTTCGAACGGCTTGCCGGCACCGGCGAGGTCATGCAGGTTGGAGATCAGCTCCACCTGCACGGAAGGGGCGTCGGCCTGCAGCTGCTCGCGCTCGGCGGCACTGACCAGCACGGTGATGTCGCACTGCTCCATCACCGCCAGTTCGCTGGTACGGGTGCGCTCGGCGGCCCGTAGCAGGCTGGTGTCGCCGGCGACTTCGGCACCGCGGCGTTCGCGCAGGTAGTGCAGGTCCACGGTGTCGAATACCGTGCGTGCCTGCGGGGCATAGCGCTTCAGCAGCGGCAGGCACTCGTGGGCAACATGATGGCGGACCAGCAGCGCCACGTCGAAGCGCGCACCGTGCGTGCGCAGCCAGCCGGCCACGCCATCAATGAACGGCGCGTACCAGACTTCCACGCCCATCCGCTGCAGCGCCTCGGTGGCAGCGCCGCCGTGTTCGCGGCGGGTGGGGACGAACACCACGTGAGCGCCGCCCTGCAGCAGCAGGCGGATCAGGTTGACCTGG
Source organism: Stenotrophomonas sp. GD03794 (assembly GCF_029842145.1). Lineage (NCBI taxonomy): Bacteria > Pseudomonadati > Pseudomonadota > Gammaproteobacteria > Lysobacterales > Lysobacteraceae > Stenotrophomonas > Stenotrophomonas sp. GD03794. The sequence goes on along the minus strand of NZ_JAOCFV010000058.1, from coordinate 4,170 downwards.
CGCAGCGAGGCGGAATCGCGATCGGGCCTCGGGACTTCCTCATCGAGGATCAGCACCTGGCGGCGGCCGCGCTGCAGCAGCGCAGGCGACGGCACCGCACCCACTGCAGGATGGTGGGCCAGCTCGGCCGCCCACTTGGTCGCAAAGATGGCTTGGTTGCGCACCTGGTAGGCCTTCACCCCGCTGCCGGTATCGGTGCCGTTGCTGGTGCCTTCATCGTGGACCACGCGGCTGGCCGGCTGCACCAGCACTCGCAGGCCCTGGGCGCGAACGCGGAAAGCCAGATCGGTGTCCTCGTAGTACGCCGGCTTGTAACGGGTATCGAAGCCGCCCAGCTGCTGCCAGAGGGCGCGCGGCAGCATCAGCGCCGCGCCGGAGCAGTAGTCGACGTCACGCAGGCTGGCAAAGCGCGGGTCGTCGGCGGCCTCGAAGCGGCCGTAGCTCCAGCCGCTGCCGTCGGCGAAGATCACGCCCCCCGATTCCTGCAGTCGGCCATCCGGGTACAGCAGTTGGCTGCCGACCAGCCCGGCCTCGGGGGTATTGGCGAACGTGTCCAGCAGTGCATCCAGCCAGCCCGGCTGCGGCACCGTATCGTTGTTGAGCAGCACCACGAAGCGGCCGCGTGCGCGTGCGACGCCGTCATTGCAGGCTTCGATGAAGCCGCCATTGCGCTCACGTACCTCATAGCGCAGTCCGGCCACCTGTGGCATCCACTGCGGGGTGGTGTCACTGCTGCCGTCATCCACCACCAGGATCTCGCAGGCCGCCGCCGGCGGGTGCGCTGCCAGGGCACGCAGGCAGGCCAGGGTGTGGCCGACGTGGTTGTAGACCGGGATGACGATGCTCACTTCCGGCGTTTCACTGAACGGCACCGTGAAGGGGGCGAACGCTTGTTCCGGTGGCAGGAACAACGGCGTGCGTGGGGCGGGGACGGCGCGCTGGGTGTGCACGCGGATGCGCTGCCAGGTCGCCCGCCACCCACGGGTACGCAGGCTGGCCAGGCTCCGGCGGGCCAGGCCCGACAGGCGGTTGATCAGGTATCGGATCTCGGCCAGGGACATCGCCATCCGGTTGCAACTCCAGCTTAAGCAGGGGAACCCGGGAGAATCCGCCAGCCGCAGCGGCTGGGGTAGACTCGCCAGACCTTACATTCTCGCATCCCCGTGCCCCGACGCTACGATTCCGACGACATCGACGATTTCGACGACGACGACCAGCAGGACAACGGCCCGCTGTGGCGGCGCCGGCTGATCACCTGGAGCATGGCTGCGGTCGCGTTGGGATTGGGTTTCCTGATCCCCTATACGCTGTACCTGAACCAGCAGGTCACCCAACGCTTCGGTGAACTGCGCTGGCAGATCCCGACCCGTGTGTACGCGCGTCCGCTGGTGCTCACGCCCGGCAAGGCAATGGATGCGGCGACCCTGAAGACCGAGCTGGCCGCTTCTGCCTACCGCGATGACGGCCAGGGCAAGGAGCCAGCCACCTATGCGGTGAACGGCGGGCGTTTCGTCATTTCCAGCCGCGGCTACAACGATGTCGACGGCCGGGTCGCCCCGCGCCGGCTGGAACTGTCGTTGTCCGACGGTGCGGTCGCGTCGCTGCGTGATGCCGACAACCGCAAGGCGCTGAAGGCCGCACGGCTGGACCCGGCGCGCATCGCCACCCTGTACGGGCAGAAGCAGGAAGAACGCCGCCTGATCCGCATGGATGAGGCGCCGGACCTGCTGGTGACCGGCCTGCAGGCGGTGGAGGACAAGGACTTCAACCGCCACCACGGCATCGACCTGTCCGGCATCGCCCGTGCGGTGTGGGTGACCATCCGCTCCGGTGGCCAGAGCCGCCAGGGCGCCTCTACGCTGACCCAGCAGCTGGCCCGCAGCGGCCTGCTCGGCATCGGCAAGGAACAGACGGTCACCCGCAAGTTCAACGAAGTGCTCTACGCGCTGATCATGGAAGCGCGCTACGACAAGCGCACCATCTTCGAGGCCTACCTCAACCAGGTGTACCTGGGCCAGCGCGGCAGCCAGGCGATCCATGGCATGTCCTCCGGTGCCGAGTTCTGGTTCGGCCGCGACCTGTCGTCGCTGGAAACCGAGCAGATCGCGCTGCTGATCGGCCTGGTCAAAGGCCCGTCCTTCTATGATCCGCGGCGCAACCCGGAACGTGCGCTGGACCGCCGCAACTTCGTGCTGGGCAAGCTGCACGAGGCCACGCTGATCGACGACGCCGAGTACCAGCGTGCGCTGAAAGCGCCGCTGGGGGTGCCCAAGACCCCCGGCCTGGTTGCGGCCAACCGCTTCCCGGCCTACGTCGATCTGGTTCGCCGCCAGCTCGGCCATGATTATCCGGAATCGGCACTGCAGGGGGCCGGCCTGAGCGTGATGACCGGCATGTCGCCGTCCGCGCAGGCCTATGCCGAAGGTGCGGTGACCCGCACCATCAAGTCGCTGGAAAGCAAGCGTCGCCCCGAACTGCAGGCCGGCATGGTGCTGACCGACGTGCACAACGGCGACGTGCTGGCCGTGATCGGCAGCCGTGAAGTGTCCGAGGTCGGTTTCAACCGTGCGATCGAGGCACAGCGCCCGGTCGGTTCGCTGCTGAAGCCGTTCGTGTACCTGCTGGCGCTGGCACAGCCGGACCGCTATTCGCTGGCCAGCTGGGTTGACGATTCACCGGTGACCGTCCAGCTCGGCCGTGGCCGCAACTGGACCCCGGGCAACGCGGACAACCGCAGCCATGGCACCGTGCGCCTGATCGACGCGCTGGCGCATTCCTACAACCAGGCCACGGTGCGCGTGGGCATGCAGGTCGGCCCCGAACGCGTGACCCAGCTGATCCACGTGCTGGCCGGCATCAAGGCCGAGGCGAATCCGGCGGTGATCCTCGGCTCGACCGACCAGAGCCCGTACGCGATGGCGCAGCTGTACCAGTTCCTCGCGTCCGGCGGTGAGATCCAGCCGCTGCACGCGGTGCGTGGCGTGCTCGACCCGCAGGGCAAACTGCTCAAGCGGTATGACAAGACTCCGGCACCGGCCCAGGAAGGTGACTCGATCGCCGCCAACCTGATCAGCGTCGGCCTGCAGCAGGTGGTCGCCAGTGGTACCGCGCAGCGCCTGAATGCCGATGGCCTGGGCCGCCTGCAGCCGGCCGGCAAGACCGGCACCACCAACGACGGCCGTGACAGCTGGTATGCCGGCTATACCGGTGATCATCTGGCGGTGATCTGGATCGGCAACGACCAGAACGAGCAGGCCGGCCTGTACGGCGCCACCGGTGCGATGCGGGTGTGGTCGGGTATCTTCCAGCGCCTGCCGAGTGCCCCGCTGCGGGTCAGCAACAAGGGCCTGGACTGGCAGTCGGTGGCACCCACCGGTCTCAACACGACCGATGAAGGCTGCCCGGGTGCCCGCCGCTTCCCGTTCGTGGTCGGCTACGCTCCGGCGTATGCACCGTGCGCACCGGCGACGTCGCCGGATGGGCAGGGCGGTGCCGAAGGCGAAGGCGGTGGCTGGCGTAGCTGGTTCGGACTGGACCGCAAGCCGGAAGCGCCTGCCGAACCTGCCGCGGCACCTGCCGCAGCCTCTCCTCCTCCGAGCCGATGATGTCGATGAACATGCGATCCCTGTTGCAGCCCCTGGCCTTGACCGGCCTCAGTCTGGCCCTGGCCGCCTGCGTGAGCAGCGCACCGCCAGTGGTCAAGCCGGTCGATACCACCACGCCGGCGCAGCGTCTGGCCGCCGTGAACGCAGCTGCGGGTCCGGACGACAAGGAGCTGTCGGTGCAGCCGCTGCGTGATTCGCAGGTGGAAGATCTGCGGGTGACCGCGCAGGCGCAGCGCCAGGCCAACGATCTGGCCGGTGCCGCCAGCAGCCTGGACCATGCGCTGGAGATCGTGGCGGGTGACCCGGCGGTGCTGCAGGAGCGCGCCGAGCTGGCGCTGCTGCAGGGCCAGTGGGCGCAGGCGGAGACGTTCGCACGCAAGGCGATCGACCTGGGCTCGAAGACGGGGCCGCTGTGCCGCCGGCACTGGGCGACGATCGAGCAGTCGCGCCTGGCGCGGGGCGAGAAGGAAAATGCGGTGTCGGCGCATGCGCAGATTGAAGGTTGCACGGTGCCGGGGATCAAGCGGTACTGAGGTATTCCACTCCATCGGGCGCTGCCCCCTCT
>NZ_JAOCFV010000057.1:0-27988 GCF_029842145.1 Stenotrophomonas sp. GD03794 | reverse complement strand
CCCCCGCAACCGGACCCACCCCGCCATCCCATAGGAAACCAGCTTGTGCTGTTGCTACGGTTGTTGCCGTTGCTTCGGCGGGTGCAGGGCGCAGCCCTGCCAGGAGAATCCACCCCATTCAGGCAGGTAAGTGCAGGTCACAGGATAAGCAGACGCCTTGTTGTGCCCGCCCATCGGGTCCACATTCCTGTGCAGGAGACGGGCCACCGCCCGTTGTCGAGACAACAGGAGCCCTGCATGTCCGCTGCCCCCACCACTGCTGTTTCCCGCGATCCGGCCACCGGCCAGCAGATCGCCAGCCACCCCTTCGCCACCGACGCCGAGCTGGAAGCGATCCTGGATCGCGGCCAGGCCGGCTTCGCCGCCTGGAGCGCCAGGAGCCTCGAACAGCGCGCAGACGTATTGCGTGCGATGGCGGTGGTACTGCGCCGTGACCGTGAAAAGCTGGCCGCGCTGGCCACCGCCGAGATGGGCAAGGTGCAGGCCGAATCGCTGGCCGAGATCGAGAAGTGTGCCGTGCTGTGCGACTGGTACGCCGACAATGGCGCGCAGTTCCTGCGCGACGAACCGACCCAGGTGCCCGATGACAAGGCCTACGTGTCCTACCTGCCGCTGGGCGTGGTGCTGGGCATCATGCCGTGGAACTTCCCCTACTGGCAGGTGATGCGCGCGGCGGTACCGATCCTGATGGGCGGCAACGGCTTCCTGCTGAAGCCGGCCGAGAACATCGTCGGTACCGCGCAGCTGCTTGATGCCGCCTGGCGCGACGCAGGGCTGCCGGAAGGCACCTTCATTGCCGCCAACATCAGCCGCGACGGCACCAGCCGCGCGATCGCAGATGATCGCATTGCTGCGGTCACCCTGACCGGCAGCGTGGCCGCCGGCCGCAGCATCGCCGCCCAGGCCGGGCAGGCGCTGAAGAAGGTGGTGCTGGAACTGGGCGGCTCGGATCCGTTCATCGTGCTGGCCGATGCCGATCTGGACGCTGCGGTCGATGCCGCCGTGGCCTCGCGCTTCCAGAACACCGGGCAGGTCTGCATTGCCGGCAAGCGCATCATCGTCGAAGACGCGGTCTACGACCGGTTCGTGGCGCAGTTCTGCCAGAAGGTGCAGGCGCTGACCATCGGCGACGGCCGCGACCCGGCGAACCGCATCGGCCCGATGGCGCGCCAGGACCTGCTGGAGCAGCTGGATGCGCAGGTGCGGGCGTCGGTGGATGCGGGTGCGCAGCTGCTGGTCGGTGGCCACCAGCTGGATCGTCCGGGCGCGTTCTATGCCCCCACCGTACTGGCCGGCGTGGAGCCGGGCATGCAGGCCTTCGATACCGAGACATTCGGGCCGGTGGCCTCGATCAGCCGCGCCCGCGACGCCGATCATGCGGTGGAACTGGCCAACCAGAGCGAATTCGGCCTCAGCGGCAACCTGTGGACCGGCGATCGTGCACGGGCCATGCAGCTGGCGCGCCGGCTGCAGACCGGCGGCGTGTTCGTCAACGGTTTCTCCGCCTCGGACCCGCGCGTGCCGATCGGTGGCGTGAAGAAAAGCGGTTTCGGCCGCGAGCTCTCGCACTTCGGTATCCGCGAGTTTGTCAACGCGCAGACCGTGTGGTTCGACAAGCGTTGACGCGCGGCTTCCACCCTTCCTGCAACGATCCATCATCAGTCCAGCGAAAAGGACGGCATTCCAATGTCCAAGGGTTCAGACCTTCTCGTCGCCGCGCTTGAGAACGAAGGCGTCGAACGTATTTTCGGCATCCCCGGCGAGGAGAACCTCGACGTGGTCGAATCGCTCCGCCATTCCAGCATCGAGCTGGTCATCACCCGCCACGAGCAGGCGGCGGTGTTCATGGCGGCCACCTATGGCCGGCTGACCGGCAAGCCAGGTGTGTGCCTGGCCACGCTCGGCCCGGGCGCGCTCAACTTCACCACCGGTGCCGCCTACGCGCTTCTCGGTGCGTGGCCGGTGATCATGATCACTGGCCAGAAGGGAATCGTCGCCAGCAAGCAGGCGCGCTTCCAGATCGTTGACATCGTCAGCACGATGAAGCCGCTGACCAAGCAGGCGCGGCAGATCGTGTCGGCGCGCACCATCCCGACCATCGTCCGCGAGGCGTTCCGTGTCGCCCAGGAAGAGCGCCCGGGCCCGGTGTTGCTGGAGCTGCCGGAGGATATCGCTGCCGATGAGGTCGAGGGCGTCGCGCTGATTCCGCCGCACGCGGTGGATCGTCCGATTGCCAGCCCGGAGGCGTTGGATCGCGCGGCGGAGATCATCCGCAATGCCAAGCGTCCGCTGCTGATGATTGCTTCGGCGGCGTCGCGGCCGCAGTCCAGCGAAGCGCTGTCGGCGTTCGTGTTGCGTGCCGGCATTCCGTTCTTCACCACGCAGATGGGCAAGGGCGCGGTGGCCGGTGGCTCGGGCCTGTACATGGGCACTGCGGCGCTGACCGAGCGCGACTACGTGCACATGGCGATCGACCAGGCCGACGTGATCGTGACCATCGGCCACGAGGTCACCGAGAAGCCGCCGTTCGTGATGCGCCCGGGTGGGCCGACCGTGATCCATATCGGCTATTCGCAGGCGGCGGTGGAACAGGTGTACTTCCCGCAGGTGGAGGTGATCGGCGATATCGGCCGTTCGCTGACCCAGCTGGCCGACCGCATCGAAGGCGCGGTGCCCAATGCCGGTGCGCTGCTGCCGCTGCGTACGACGATTCTCGAGCACCTCGCCGATCGTGCCGAAGAGGCCGGGTTCACCCCGCAGCGGCTGGTGCACGACGTGCGCCAGGTGATGCCGCCGGACGGCATCGTGGCGCTGGACAACGGCATGTACAAGATCTGGTTTGCGCGCAACTACCGCACCCAGGTGGCGAATACGCTGTTGCTGGACAACGCGCTGGCGACGATGGGAGCGGGCCTGCCGTCGGCGATCATGGCCTCGATCCTGTACCCGCAGCGGCGGGTGCTGGCAGTGTGCGGCGACGGCGGCTTCATGATGAACAGCCAGGAGCTGGAGACCGCGCGGCGGCTGGGCCTGAACCTGGTGGTGCTGATCCTCAACGATGGCGCCTACGGCATGATCCGCTGGAAGCAGGCGGTGGATGGCTTTACCGACTACGGCATGACCTTCAGCAACCCCGATTTCGTGAAGTACGCCGAGGCCTATGGCTGCAAGGGCCACGAGGTGACCGCCATCGAGCAGTTCATTCCGACCCTGGAAGCGGCCTTCAACGAGGGTGGGGTGCACCTGGTGTCGGTGCCGATCGACTACTCGGAGAACGAGCGGGTGCTGGTGGACGAGCTGCGCCAGGCGTTCCCAGGAAACAGGTAGCTATCCAGGGTCCTGGCAGGGTCCCGGATGGGGTCAGATCCCTTTTGCCTCGCAAAAGGGATCTGACCCCAGGCTGCTACCGGGGCAGGGGGCGGCCGGGGCCGGGGCAGGGCGGTTTTGGTATGCTGGGCAACCGGCTGTGCCGGGCGCAACATTCCCCCTCACTACACGATTCCCGCAGATCCATGAGCGAAGCTACCGATACCCCCCCCGTCGACGAAAACAAGTTGATCGCCGAGCGCCGTGAGAAACTCAAAGCGCTGCGTGGGCAGGGCATCGCGTACCCGAACGACTTCCGTCGCGAGGACTTCGCCGGCCGCCTGCAGGAAGAGTTCGCCGACGCGGAGCAGTGGACCGCCGAAGCCCTGGAAGGCGCTGGCCGCCAGGTGAAGATGGCCGGCCGCCTGATGGCCAAGCGCATCATGGGCAAGGCCAGCTTCGCGCAGATCCAGGACGAGTCCGGCCGCATCCAGCTGTTCCTGCAGGGCGCGGTGCTGGGTGACGCCTACACCGCCTTCAAGGGCTGGGACGTGGGCGACATCATCGCCGTCGAAGGCGGCCTGACCCGTACCAAGACCGGCGAGCTGTCGGTCAAGGCCGAATCGATCCGCCTGCTGACCAAGTCGCTGCGCCCGCTGCCGGACAAGTGGCACGGCCTGGCCGACGTCGAGCAGCGCTACCGCCAGCGTTATGTGGACCTGATCGTGACCCCGGAGTCACGCGCGGTGTTCATCAAGCGCTCGAAGATCATCCGCGCCATGCGCGCGTGGCTGGACAACCGCGACTTCCTGGAAGTCGAGACGCCGATGATGCATTACATCCCCGGCGGCGCGGCGGCCAAGCCGTTCACCACCCACCACAATGCGCTGGACCTGGACCTGTACCTGCGCGTGGCGCCGGAGCTGTACCTCAAGCGCCTGACCGTGGGCGGCCTGGAGCGCGTGTACGAGATCAACCGCAACTTCCGCAACGAAGGCGTCAGCACCCGCCACAATCCGGAATTCACCATGATGGAGCTGTACGAGGCCTATGCCACGTACAACGAGATCATGGACCTGACCGAAGGCGTGATCCGCGACGTGGCCAGGTCCGTCAACGGTGGCACCGAAGTCGAGTGGGACGGCGCGAAGATCGACCTGGGTCCGGCGTTCCGCCGCTGGCGCATGGACGAGGCGGTGCGCCACCACAACCCGGAAATCTCTGCTGCCGACTGCACCGACCGCGACGCGCTGCTGCGCCATTGCGAGCGCCTGAAGATCCGCGTCAAGCCGTCTTACGGCTGGGGCAAGCTGCTGCTGGAGATCTTCGAAGCCACCGTCGAACACACCCTGATCCAGCCGACCTTCATCACCGACCATCCGGTGGAGGTCTCGCCGCTGGCCCGCGCCAACGACAATGATCCGGGCTATACCGACCGCTTCGAGCTGTTCGTCAACGGCAAGGAGCTGGCCAATGGTTTCTCCGAGTTGAACGATCCGGAAGACCAGGCCCAGCGTTTCCAGGCGCAGGTAGCAGCGAAGGAGGGCGGCGACGACGAGGCGATGCACTACGACGCCGACTACATCCGTGCGCTGGAGTACGGCATGGCCCCGACCGGCGGCCTCGGTATCGGCGTCGATCGCCTGGTGATGCTGCTGACCGGCAGCAGCTCGATCCGCGATGTGCTGCTGTTCCCGTACATGCGTCCGGAGCAGTAAGTCGCTTTCCTGACTCCTGATTGTGCGCGCCGTCTCGAAATGAGACGGCGCGATTGACGCCTCCCGCACTCGGCGTATCGTTAATGCACTACCTTGACGCCTGTTGTGGCTTGATCGGCGGCAGGGGGATGATGCATCGTGGAGAGTCCGCTTCACAATGCGACGACGATCATGAACCGGGACGTATGACACGGGAGCCAGGCCGATGCAGGGTGCGAGCGTTCGCAGCGGCAGAGTATCCTCGCCTGCTGATGATCCAGCATGGTCGAGAAACCAGGCAGAGTACGCCTTGAACATCGTCATTGTTGACGACCAGACGTCCGCCCGGACGATGCTGCGCCACGTCATCGAGGACATCGCGCCCGAACTGAGCGTGTATGACTTCGGTGATCCGCTGACTGCCTTGGCCTGGTGCGAGGCGCATCCGGTCGACCTGCTGCTGCTCGATTACCGCATGCCGGAGATGGACGGGCTCGAGTTTGCGCGCCGTTTCCGCCGCCTGCCCAAGCATCGCGACATTCCGGTGATCCTGATCACCGTGGTCGGTGATGAGCCGATCCGGCAGGCCGCGCTGGAAGCGGGTGTCATCGATTTCCTGGTCAAGCCGATCCGCCCGCGTGAACTGCGTGCGCGCTGCTACAACCTGCTGCAGCTGCGCCAGCAGACCGAGAACGTGAAGCAGCGGGCGTTGTCGCTGGAGCAGCGACTGCTGGCCAGCATGCACGAGGTCGAGGAACGGGAACGCGAGACTCTGTCGCGATTGGCCCGGGCGATCGAGTTCCGCGATGCCGGTACCAGCGCTTATCTGGAGCGCATGGCGCGCGTTGCAGGATTGATCGCCGAGCAGCTCGGCCTGCCCGAGGATGATGTCAGGCTGATCGAGATGGCTGCCCCGTTGCACGACATGGGCAAGATCGCCATTCCCGATGCGGTGCTGCTCAAGCAGGGCAAGCTCAATGAGGAAGAGCTGGCGATCATGCGCCGGCACCCGCGGATCGGCCATGAGCTGCTCAGTGGCAGCCAGAATCGTTTCATCCAGGTCGGTGCCTTGATCGCACTGCGCCATCATGAGCGTTACGACGGCAGCGGCTATCCCGATGGGCTGGTCGGGGACGCGATTCCGCTGGAAGCGCGCATCGTGGCCGTTGCCGATGTCTTCGATGCCCTGATTTCCCCGCGTCCGTACAAGGAAGCATGGACCATGGAAGCCACCCTGGCCTATCTGTATGCCCAGCGTGGCCGACTGTTCGACCCACGTTGCGTGGACGCGCTGCTGCGTGGCCGCGAACAGCTGGACCAGATCTGCACCGAGCATTCGATGGCCTCCGCGCGCCCGGGGCTGGGCGCGTGAAACGCCTGTGGTCGCAGCTGAGGCTGCGCCTGGCCCAACGCCAGGACAGTGAACACGGCCAGCAGATCGTCCGCATTGTCCTGATCAGCCTGATCCTTGTCTATGTGCTGCTGCCGGCACCGCGCCACGACCTGCCGCATGAGCAGTACGCGGGCGTGCTGGCGATCGTGCTGACAGGCCTGAGCCTGTCACTGCTGCTGTTCGGCTGGCTGCTGTGGCGACCGGAACGCTCCGATCCGCGCCGCGTGCTGGGCATGCTGGCCGACTACGGCCTGATCGCCGCCGGCATGGTGCAGATGGGCGAGCCACTGGCCTGGGTCTACATCGTGGTGATGTGGGTGACGGTCGGCAACGGCATGCGTTTCGGCAATCACTACCTGTATGTGGCGGTGGCGATGGCAATGGTCAGCTTCGGCTGTACCGTGCTGCTGACCCCGTACTGGGAGCAGAACTTCCGCCTGGCCATCGGTCTCTGGCTCGGGTTGGCGGCAGTGCCCCTGTACTTCTCGACACTGCTGCGGCAGTTGACCGAGGCGATGGCCGAAGCGCGCCGTGCCAGCGAGGCCAAGAGCCGCTTTCTCGCCAACATGAGCCACGAGTTCCGCACGCCATTGAATGGCCTCAATGGCATGACCGAAGTGTTGGCGACCACGCGCCTGGATGACGAGCAGCGCGAGTGCCTCAACACCATCCAGGCATCATCGCGCAGCCTGCTGGCCCTGGTGGAGGAGGTGCTGGACATCTCTGCCATCGAGGCGGGCAAACTGCGCGTGGTGGCTGAGGATTTCGCGTTGTCCGACGTGATCCAGGCGATCGGGCTGATCCTGCTGCCGCAGGCCAAGGCAAAGCGGCTGGACTACCGGGTGAAGATCGCCGACGGCGTGCCGCCACGGTTGCGCGGCGATGTCGGCCACCTGCGGCAGATCCTGCTGAACCTGGCTGGCAACGCAGTCAAGTTCACCGACCATGGCCGGGTGGAGATCCGTGTCGGCGTGGTACACGCCGACACCAGCGGCGCGGTGCGCCTGCGCTTCGACATCCTCGATACCGGCATCGGCGTGGCGCCGGCCATGCGTACGCGGTTGTTCGATGCGTTCGAGCAGGCCGACGTCAGCATGGCGCGCCGCCACGAAGGCACCGGTCTGGGGACGACCATCGCCAAGGGCCTGGTTGAAGCGATGGACGGTGACATCGGCTACCTGGAGAACCCGCCGCGCGGAAGTCACTTCTGGGTCGAGCTGCCGTTCGCGCCGCCGCAGCCGATGGTGCCGGGGGCGGTGCCGAGCCTGTCCGGAGATGAGGAGGTGGGGCAGGGTGGCAACGTGATCGCCTTTGCCGATCCGTTCCTGCGTCACCGGGCGCGCGTGCGCAGCATGCAGATCCTGGTGGCCGACGACCACGAGGCCAATCGCATGGTCCTGCAGCGCCTGCTGCAGAAGGCCGGCCACCGCGTGCTGTGCGTGGACGGCGGCGAAGCGGTGCTGGATGCGTTGGCCGACAGTGAATTCGACGCGGTCATCGTCGATCTGCACATGCCGGGCATGAGCGGGCTGGACATGCTCAAGGAACTGCGGGTGATGCAGGCCGGCGGTGGCCCGCGCACACCGGTGCTGGTACTCAGTGCCGACGTCACGCCGGAGGCGATCCAGCGCTGTACCCAGGCCGGTGCGCATGCATTCCTGGCCAAGCCGGTAGTGGCGGTGCGGCTGCTCGACACGCTGGCCGAGATCGCCAGCAACGCCCAGCTGAAGACCATGGCTGCGCCGGTGGTACGGCCGACGACGCCGCTGCAGGATGGCGTGCTCGACAGCAGCGTGCTGGACGAGCTGGCCTCGCTGGGCATGGGGGAGGGGTTCGAGCGTGAATTCATCCGCCAGTGCCTGGAGGATGCCGCGACCTGCATGGGCAAGGCCGAGCAGGCCGGCGAAGCTGCGCAGTGGGAAGTGTTCCGCGAACAATCCCATGCCATCAAGGGCGTGGCCAGCAACCTGGGCCTGATGCGGGCGTCAAGCCGCGCCGGCGAGCTGATGCGGATGGCCGACTGGCAGCTCAAGGCTGAATGGCGTACGCGCCTGGCCATCCTGCAGGACGCGATCAAGGAAGGCCGACGTGCGTTGGATGCACGGGCCGAACGCCGGAGCCGTGGTGCCGCTGATGACGGCGAGGCGCGCTGAGCCATGGCGTTGGACCGATAAAAAAAGCCCGGTGGCCAACCGGGCTTGAACCCTTCTGGGGGGAGGGGGTGAATCAGGCCGCGTCGAGGCCGGCGCGACGGGTCTGGGCCTTGATCAGGCGATCCATGGTGCGCAGCGAGCGGTCGCCGAGGGCGAGGGCGGAATCGACCCACACCTTGGTGATCTCCAGCAGTTCGTCGTAGCTGACGGCCTGGGCGATGCCACGCGCGGCGTTCATCGCCAGGTAGGACTGCGGAATCCGCTGCTGCTGGCGGATCAGATCTTCGACGGCGGCACGGCCTTCACCCTTCTTCACCAGCACGTCCACCACGCCCATTGCGTGCATTTCCTCGGCGCTGTAGACCCGGCCGTCGAGGATGATCTTCTCGGCCAGATGCGGTGACACCCGGCGGCACAGGAACGAATAGGCGCCCATGCCCGGGAACAGGCCGAACAGCACTTCCGGCAGGCCGAGACCACTGCCTTCCTCGGCAACGATGGTATGGCAGGCCAGTGCCATTTCCAGGCCACCGCCGAGGGCGTCGCCCTGGATCAGGGCGATCGAGCGCACATCGCCGCCGAACCCGGTATGCAGATGGTGTACACCCTCCACACAGCGCTGGGCGTAGGTCAGCAACAGGTCACGGTTGCCTTCGCGGATGAGGCGGGTGAACAGGTCCAGGTCACCGCCGAGGTTGTAGGCGACGGCATCGGACGCCAGTACGAAATGCCTCAGCTTCCCGCTGTGACGCTCGGCGGGGCCTTGGGTGATGGCGGCCATGTAGCTCCACATCTCATCGAGCATGTCCTTGCGGCAGCATGGCCGCACGCCGGTGCTGGCATCGGCGTGCATGAACAGCCAGTGGGCAGCGCCGTCGGCGCTGTCTTCGGTACGGATGGTGGTAAAACGCGAGCCGCTGGAAGGCAGCTTTTCAATGGTGCTCATGTAGGGGTCCTCGGCATGCGGCCCGCAGAATGAAGTGGGTGGCCGGCGGGCCGAACGGTCCACACACGCGGCGATGCTACACCGCCTCTGCGGCGGCGTATGCGAAAGGGCCCGGGACGTTTCCGTCCCGGGCCCGATACCCTTCAATCTGCCGTAAACCCTTACTGGGCGGGCGTATCGCGCAGTTCGCGACGGAGGATTTTGCCGACGTTGGTCTTCGGCAGCTCTTTTCGGAATTCTACGATTCTGGGGTGCTTGTAACCGGTCAGGTTCGCCCGGGCATGTTCCTTGACCATCTCGGCGGTCAGGTTCGGGTCCTTCTTCACGATCACGACCTTCACCACTTCACCGGACTTCTCGTCCGGCACGCCGACCGCGGCCACTTCCAGCACGCCCGGCATCATCGCGATGACGTCTTCGACTTCGTTCGGATAGACGTTGAAGCCGGACACCAGAATCATGTCCTTCTTGCGGTCGACGATGTAGAAGAAGCCCTGCGCATCCATCTTTGCCATGTCGCCGGTGTGCAGCCAGCCGTCGGCGTCGATGGCCTTGTCGGTTTCCTCCGGACGCTGCCAGTAGCCCTTCATCACCTGCGGGCCCTTGATGCACAGCTCGCCCACTTCACCCAGCGGCAGGATGTTGCCGTTGTCGTCCTTGATGCAGGCATCGGTGGACGGGATCGGCAGGCCGATCGAGCCGTTGTACTCGGTCAGGGTGAGCGGGTTGATGCAGGCCGCCGGCGAGGTCTCGGTGAGGCCATAGGCCTCGACCAGGGTCACGCCGGTGACCTTCTTCCAGCGCTCGGCCACGGCACGCTGCACCGCCATGCCGCCACCCAGGGTGACCTTCAGCGACGAGAAGTCGACCGTGTCGAAGCCGGGGGTGTTGAGCAGGCCGTTGAACAGCGTGTTGACACCAGTGATGGCGGTGAAGGGCACCGACCTGAGCTCCTTGACGAAGCCCTTCATGTCGCGCGGGTTGGTGATCAGGTGGTTGCAGCCACCGAACTTCATGAAGACCAGGCCGTTCGCCGTGAGTGCGAAGATGTGGTACAGCGGCAGGGCGGTGATGATCCACTCCTTGCCCATCTCGATGCCGGACGCACTGATCCAGGCCGAGGCCTGCTGCATGTTGGCGATCAGGTTGCGGTTGGTCAGCATCGCGCCCTTGGCCACGCCGGTGGTGCCACCGGTGTACTGCAGGAAGGCGATGTCGTCGTGGTCGATCTCGACCTTCGGGAGCGTGTGCCGGCTGCCCAGCTTGAGCGCCTGCCTGAAGCGGACGGCACCCTTCAGATGGTAGTTGGGCACCATCTTCTTGATGTACTTCAGCACGAAGTTGACGATCACGCCCTTGCCACCGAGCAGGTCGCCCAGGCCGGTGGTGATCACATGCTTGACCGGCGTATCGGCGATGACCTGTTCGACGGTGTCGCCGAAGTTGTCGACCACCACCAGCGCGGTCACGCCGGCATCGATCAGCTGATGCTTGAGCTCGCGCGCGGTGTACAGCGGGTTGACGTTGACCACGGTCAAGCCGGCACGCAGCACGCCGAAGGTGGCGACCGGGTACTGCAGGCAGTTGGGCATCATCAGGGCGACGCGGTCACCCTTCTTGAGCTTGAGCTCACCCAGCAGGTAGGCCGCGAACTGGTTGACCAGCGCATCGGTCTCACCATAGGTGAGTACCTTGCCGAAGCTGGAGTAGGCGGGACGGTCGCGGAATTTCGCGACGGAAGCGTCGAAGACCGAAGCTACCGAATGGAACTCGTTGACGTCGATCTCGGCGGGAACGCCTTTCGGATAGCTCTGCAGCCAGGGACGATCCAGACTCATATTCCCCCTCCAGGAATCGTGATGTATTAGGTTCCGGCCCTGAGCGTATCGACAATGGCCGGTCATTGCAGCATACCCCGCCGTAGGGAAAACGCGAAGAGGGGTCGCGGAGGCTGCAGTGGTAGGTGCCGACCTTGGTCGGCACAGGATTGCGAGGGGGCGCTGTGGAGGCGTGCCCACCAAGGTGGGCACCTACCGATTAGGGGTGTGCGTCTGCCGAAGGGCCGCTTGCGTCAGCCCTGCTTGCGTACCGGTGCGCCGTTGGCCTTGTAGTACGGCGCGGTGCTGCGGGCCAGCGGGGTGCGGCCGCGGATCACGTCGGCCAGCTTCTCGGCCATCATGATGGTCGGTGCGTTGAGGTTCCCGGTCACCACCTGCGGCATGATCGAGGCATCGACGATGCGCAGGCCTTCCAGCCCGTGCACGCGGCCCTGGCCGTCGACCACGGCCATCGGGTCATCGGCATGGCCCATCTTGTTCGAGCACGACGGGTGGTAGGCGGTCTCAGCGTGCTCGCGCACGAACGCATCGATCTGCGCATCGGTCTGCAGCGCGCTGCCCGGCGAGATTTCGCGGCCGCTGTACGGGGCCAGGGCCGGCTGCGCGAAGATCTCGCGGGTGATCCGGATCGCCGCACGGAACTCGCGCCAGTCCTGGTCGTGCGACATGTAGTTGAACAGGATGCTCGGATGTTCGCGCGGGTCCTTCGAACGCACGTGGATGCGGCCGCGACTGGGCGAGCGCATCGAGCCGACGTGCATCTGGAAGCTGTGCGCCTTGATCGGGTTGGAGCCGTTGTAATTGATCGCCACCGGCAGGAAGTGGTACTGCAGGTTCGGCCAGTCGAACTCGGCGTCGCTGCGGATGAAGCCACCGGCTTCGAACTGGTTGCTGGCGCCGATGCCGGTGCCCAGGAACAACCACTCGGCACCGATCGCCGGCTGGTTGTACAGCTTCAGTGCCGGCGCCAGCGACACCGGCTTCTTGCACTCGTATTGCAGGTACATCTCCAGGTGGTCCTGCAGGTTGGCGCCGACGCCAGGCAGGTGGTGCACCAGGTCGATGTCGAGGCTGCGCAGCAGGTCGGCCGGGCCGACGCCCGAGCGCTGCAGGATCTGCGGCGAGGCGATGGCGCCGCCACACAGCAGCACTTCGCGGCGCGCGGTGGCACGCTGCGGCTGGTCGTTGTGCAGCCACTGCACGCCCACCGCACGCTTGCCCGAGAACAGGATGCGGTCGGTCAGCGCGTGGGTGACGATGGTCAGGTTCGGGCGCGGCTTGGCCAGGTCCAGGTAACCACGGGCGGTGCTGGAACGACGGCCCTTCGGGGTCACCGTACGGTCCATCGGGCCGAAGCCTTCCTGCTGGTAGCCGTTGAGGTCGTCGGTGCGCGGGTAGCCGGCCTGCACGCCGGCTTCGACCATCGCAGCGAACAGTTCGTTGTTGCCGGCCTTCGGCGTGGTCACCCGCAGCGGGCCGTCGCCACCGTGGTAGTCGTTGGGGCCGATGTCACGGGTTTCCGCCTTGCGGAAGTACGGCAGGCAGTCCAGGTAGGTCCAGTCTTCCAGGCCGGGCATGCTGGCCCAGTTGTCGTAGTCCATCGCGTTGCCGCGGATGTAGCACATGCCGTTGATCAGCGACGAGCCGCCCAGGCCCTTGCCGCGGCCGCAGTCCATGCGGCGGTTGTTCATGAAGGGCTCGGGATCGGTCTTGTACGCCCAGTTGTAGCGCTTGCCCTGCAGCGGGAAGGCCAGTGCCGCCGGCATCTGGGTACGGAAGTCGAGCCGGTAGTCCGGGCCACCGGCTTCCAGCAACAGCACGCTGACATCGGCATCTTCGGTGAGGCGGGTGGCCAGCACGTTGCCGGCCGAACCGGCGCCGATGATGATGTAGTCGTACTCGTTATGGGTGCTCATGGGTGTCTCCTGCGGGCCGGGGCGCGCTGCGTGCAGGCGTCCCGGCGGAATGTCGGATCGGCGCGGTGGCCGGACGAAGGTGCGCGCTCGCGGCGCGCCGATCAGAACACGCTGGCGTAGTCGCCCAGTTCCACCTGCACCGACTTGATGCGGGTGTAGTGGCCGAGGGTGGAGATGCCGTTCTCACGGCCGACGCCGGATTCCTTGTAGCCGCCAACCGGCATTTCGGCCGGCGATTCGCCCCAGGTGTTGATCCAGCAGATGCCGGCTTCCAGGCGGTGGATGATGCGATGGGCGCGGCTGACGTCCTTGCTGACCACACCGGCGGCGAGGCCGAAGGTGGTGTCGTTGGCACGACGCACCACTTCGTCTTCGTCGTCGTAGGCGAGGATGCTCATCACCGGCCCGAAGATCTCTTCCTTGACGATGGTCATGTCATCGCGGCAGTCGGAGAACACGGTCGGCAGCACGTAGGCGCCATTGGCCAGCGCGCCTTCGGTGGCACGGCCGCCGCCGGTCAGCAGGCGAGCGCCTTCGGCCTTGCCGCTTTCGATGTAGCGCAGCACGTTTTCCATGTGCGGGAAGCTGGTCAGCGGACCGAAGTTGGTCTCGGCGGCCATCGGGTCGCCGATGCGGATGCGCTTGACGCGCTCGACCACAGCGGCTTCGAACGCGGCCAGCATGCTGCGCGGCACGAACACGCGGGTGCCGTTGGTGCAGACCTGGCCGGAGCTGAAGAAATTGGCCATCACCGCGATGTCGGCGGCGCGGTCGAGGTCGGCGTCATCGCAGATCACCAGCGGCGACTTGCCGCCCAGCTCCATGGTCACTTCCTTCAGCGACGAGGACGCGGCGCTGGCCATGACCTTCTTGCCGGTGGCGACGCCGCCGGTGAAGGAGATCTTCTCGATCACCGGGTGCTCGGTCAGCCACTGGCCGATCTCGCGGCCCGGGCCCTGCACGACGTTGAACACGCCGGCCGGCACACCGGCTTCGGTGTAGATCTCGGCCAGCCGGATCGCGGTCAGCGGGGTCACTTCGGACGGCTTGAACACCATCGCGTTGCCGGCGGCCAGGGCCGGGGCCGACTTCCACATGGCGATCTGGACCGGGTAGTTCCAGGCGCCGATGCCGGCGACCACGCCCAGCGGCTCGCGGCGGGTGTAGAAGAAGCTCGATTCACGCAACGGCAGCTGGATGCCTTCGATGGCGGTGGCCAGGCCGGCGTAGTACTCGACCACGTCGGCACCGGTGACGATGTCCACGGTGGTGGTTTCGGCCAGCGCCTTGCCGGTGTCCAGGGTTTCCAGGTGCGCCAGTTCGTCGTTGCGCTCGCGCAGGATTTCGACCGCGCGGCGCAGGATGCGCGAACGCTCCATGGCGGTCATCGCGGCCCACACCTTCTGGCCTTCGGCCGCGCTCTGCACGGCGCGTTCGACGTCGGCCTGGCTGGCGACCTGCACTTCAGCGATCACGTCGCCGGTGGCCGGGTTGACGGTCTTGAAGGTCTTGCCGCTGGTGGCGTCGACGCGCTGGCCGTGGATGTAGAGCTGTTGGACGGGCAGGGTGGTCATGGGGCGTACTCCTTGGAAGGGGGCGGGTGCTGAAGCGCTTATAGCGCGACAGCCTGCAACTGGAAGTCGATGTAGCCGTAAGCGATGCGCCGGGACTTCTCGGCGTTGAACTGGCCGCCGACCAGGCTGCCGCGCAGCCACAGGCCGTCGATCATCGCGGCCAGGCCACGGGCGGCCAGGCGGGCCTGCGGGTGGGGCAGCAGGCGGTTGAACTGGTGGCACAGGTTGGAGAACAGGCGCTGGTCGTTGGCGCGCTGCAGCCGGGCCAGTTCCGGCTGGTGCATGCTCGCAGCCCAGAAGGTGAGCCAGACGCGCATCGCGGTGCCGTTGATCTGGCTGTCGTCGAAGTTGCCGTCGACGATGGCGCGCAGTTGCTCGCGCGGGTCGTCGCCGGCGCCGGCGCGGTAGCGGGCCACTGCGTCCTTCAGTTCGCGCAGGATCTGCCGCATTGCAGCATTGAGCAGGCCGTCCTTGTCGCCGAAGTAGTGGGCGACGATGCCGCTGGACAGCCCTGCCTTCTTCGCGATGGTGGCGACGGTCGCATCGGCCATGCCGATCTCGTCGATGGTCTGGAAAGTGGCCCGGATCAGCTGTTCGCGCCGTACCGGTTCCACGCCTTTCTTCGGCATTGTCTCTCCACGGATTGCGACCCGAAGGATCGGGCTGCCCGCCATTATGCTTTTTATTGATTGAACGTTCAATCAATAAACCCTAGGATGCGCTCGCGCCCCACGCCATGGGCCCGGTTTACCGGTCCGGCCCCGCCCATGTGCTCCCTCGGACTTGATGAGACGACCCCATGTCTTCCCTGGCTCATCCCAAGCGTTCGCCCCTGCGCTTGAACCGTTTTGTCTTCTTCAGCTCCTCGGTGTCGATCGGCATCCTCGGGCTGCTTACCGTTCTCTATCCCGAAAGCAGCGAGCACTGGCTGCAGTGGGCGCAGGCCGAAGTCTCGGCGGCGTTCGGCTGGTGGTACATGCTGCTGATCGTGCTGTGCCTGGGCTTCGTGCTGTGGCTGGCGTTCTCGCCGTACGGCCGCATCCGCCTGGGCCACAACGAGGAATCACCGGCGTTCGGCTACGTGGCCTGGGTGTCGATGCTGTTCTCGGCCGGCATCGGCATCGCGCTGCTGTACTACGGCGCCTACGAGCCGCTGGACCATTTCCTCAATCCGCCCGGGCAGCCCGGCGGGACCGTGGCCGCCGGCCGCGAGGCGATGGTGCTGACCTTCCTGCACTGGGGCCTGCACGGCTGGGCGCTGTATGCGCTGGTCGGCGTGGCGCTGGGCTATTTCGCCTACCGCCGCGACCTGCCGCTGGCGCTGCGCTCGGCGCTGTACCCGATTTTCGGTGAGCGCATCCATGGCCGCATCGGCGACATGGTCGATGGCTTCGGCATCCTTGCCACGCTGATCTCGATGGTGACCAACCTCGGCATCGGCGCGCTGGTGGTGCAGTCCGGCCTGGTCTACCTGTTCCACATTCCGGATACGCCGCAGGTGCTGGTGGCGATCGTGCTGGTGATGATGGTGGTGGCCACCATCGGCGTGGTGGCGGGTGTGGAGAAGGGCATTGCCTGGCTCTCCAACCTCAACGTGCGCCTGCTGTGCGGCCTGCTGCTGTTCGTGCTGGTCACCGGCCCGACCCTGCACCTGTTCGATGGCCTGATCCAGAACACCGGCGATTATCTCGGCGCATTCGTGCGCAAGAGCTTCGACATGTACCTCAACGATCCGAAGGGCCGTGAGTGGATGGGCTCGTGGACGCTGTTCTACTGGGCGTGGTGGATCGCCTGGGCGCCGTTCGTCGGTCTTTTCGTGGCGCGCATCTCGCGTGGCCGCACCATCCGCGAAGTGATCATGGGCGTGCTGCTGATCCCGCTCGGCTTCACCCTGGCGTGGCTGTCGATCTTCGGCAACACGGCTATCGATCTGGTGCTCAATCACGGCCAGGCGATCCTGGGTGACGTGGCCCAGCATGATGCGGCGATGACGCTGTTCAAGCTGCTGGAGTACCTGCCCGCCGCGCCGTACGTGGCCGGTGCTGCGGTGGTGATCGGCTTCGTGCTGTTCCTGACCCCGGTCGATTCGGGCACGCTGATGATCGCCAACCTGTGCACCCGTCGCGTTGATGATGGCGTGGAAGACGGGCATGACGCGCCGATCTGGCTGCGCGTGTTCTGGGCGGCCGGCATCACCGTGGCCAGCGTCGGCCTGCTGCTGGCCGGCAACTTCAGTGCGATGCAGACCGCGGTGGTGCTGTGCGGCCTGCCGTTCTCGTTCACCCTGGCGTTCTACATGTGGGGCCTGCTGAAGGCCCTGCGCACCGACCCGGACGCACCGCGCCGCTGAGCGCTTCTGTAGAGCCGAGCCCATGCTCGGCTGCTGTTGGCGCAGAAGCAGCCGAAGGGAGCACCGCAAACGCAAAGGGCCGGATCCGCAAGGATCCGGCCCTTTCCTCAATCGGGCGCAGCCGCGCCGTTACTTGCTGGCCAGCTGGCGCAGCACGTACTGCAGCAGGCCGCCGTGGCGGAAGTACTCGACTTCCTTCGGGGTCAGCAGCATCACCGAGACCTCGAAGGTCTTCTTGGTGCCGTCGGCCTTGGTCGCGGTGACCGTGGCGCGCTTGCTGGCACCGTCCTGCAGGCCGGTGATGTCGATCACTTCCGAACCGTCCAGGCCCAGGCTCTGTGCGTTCTCGCCGTTGCGGAACTGCAGCGGCAGCACGCCCATGCCGACCAGGTTGGAGCGGTGGATGCGCTCGAAGCTCTCTGCGATGACCGCCTTCACCCCCAGCAGCAGGGTGCCCTTGGCCGCCCAGTCACGCGACGAGCCGGTGCCGTACTCCTTGCCGGCCAGCACCACCAGCGGCACCTTGTCGGCCTTGTACTTCATGGCCGCATCGTAGATCGCCAGCTTCTCCGGCTGGCCGCCGCCGGCCGGGTAGTACAGGGTGTTGCCGCCTTCCTCGCCACCGAACATCAGGTTCTTGATGCGGATGTTGGCGAAGGTGCCGCGGACCATCACGTCATCGTTGCCGCGGCGGCTGCCGTAGCTGTTGAAGTCGGCCGGCTGCACGCCGCGCTCCTGCAGGAAGCGGCCTGCCGGCGAGTCCTTCTTGATGTTGCCGGCCGGAGAGATGTGGTCGGTGGTGATCGAATCGCCGAACAGGCCCATCACGCGTGCGCCGTGCACGTCGTCGATGCTGCCGGTCTGCATGGTCATGCCATCGAAGTACGGCGGGTTCTTGATGTAGGTGGAGGCATCGCTCCACTCGTACAGGTTGCCGTCCGGCGAGGCGATGGTGTTCCAGCGGGTGTCACCCTTGAACACGTCGGCGTAGTTCTGCTTGAACATCTCCGGGCCGATGGTGGCGGCGATGACATCGCCGATTTCCTTGTTGCTCGGCCAGATGTCGCGCAGGAACACCGGCTGGCCATCGCTGCCGGTGCCCAGCGGCTGGGTGGTCAGGTCGATGTCGGTGGTGCCGGCGATGGCATAGGCCACCACCAGCGGCGGGCTGGCCAGGTAGTTCATCTTCACTTCGGGGTGCACGCGGCCCTCGAAGTTGCGGTTGCCGGACAGTACCGAGGTGACGACCAGGTCGCCGGTGGCGATGCCGGCGCTGACTTCGGTCGGCAGCGGGCCGGAGTTGCCGATGCAGGTGGTGCAGCCGTAGCCGACCACGAAGAAGCCGATCTTCTCCAGCTCCTTCAGTACACCGGCCTTTTCCAGGTAGTCGGTGACCACGCGCGAACCCGGCCCGAGCGAGGTCTTGACCCACGGCTGGCGGTTCAGGCCCTTGGCGGCCGCATTGCGGGCCAGCAGGCCGGCGCCGATCATCACCGCCGGGTTGGAGGTGTTGGTGCACGAGGTGATGGCGGCGATGACCACCGCGCCATCCTTCAGCCGTACCTTGCGGTTCTCGATCTCGATGTCGGCGAAGCCCTTGGCCAGCTGCTCGTTGCCGACCGCGGCGCCGCCGCCTTCGTTGACGAACGAGGAGACGTCGTCGCTGCGCTTGTCACGGTTGGCGGTCATGCCGACCAGGGCTTCGCGGTAGTTCTTCTGCACGTCTTCCAGCAGCACGCGGTCCTGCGGGCGCTTCGGGCCGGCCAGCGACGGCTTCACCGTGCCCATGTCCAGTTCCAGCGTGGTGCTGTACTGCGCATGCGGGCTGCCCGGTTCGTGCCACAGGCCCTGTGCCTTGGCATAGGCTTCGACCAGATCGATCTGCTCTTCGCTGCGGCCGGACAGGCGCAGGTAGTTCAGCGACTCGGCGTCGATCGGGAAGATGCCGCAGGTGGCGCCGTATTCCGGCGCCATGTTGCCGATGGTGGCACGGTCGGCCAGCGGCAGGTGCTGCAGGCCGTCACCGTAGAACTCGACGAACTTGCCGACCACGCCCAGCTTGCGCAGCATCTGGGTGACGGTCAGCACCAGGTCGGTGGCGGTGGCGCCTTCGGGAAGCTTGCCGGTCAGCTTGAAGCCGACCACCTGCGGGATCAGCATCGACGACGGCTGGCCAAGCATGGCCGCCTCCGCTTCGATGCCACCCACGCCCCAGCCCAGCACGCCGATGCCGTTGATCATGGTGGTGTGGCTGTCGGTACCGAACACGGTATCGGGGTAGGCGACCGCCTTGCCGTCCTTGTCCGCCGTCATCACCACGCGGGCCAGGTTCTCCAGGTTCACCTGGTGGACGATGCCGGTGTTCGGCGGCACCACCTTGAAGTTGTCGAAGGCCTTCTGGCCCCAGCGCAGGAAGCCGTAGCGTTCCTGGTTGCGCTGGAACTCGATCTTGCCGTTGAGGTCCAGCGCGTCCGGCTTGCCGAACACGTCGACCTGCACCGAGTGGTCGATGACCAGTTCGGAGGGAATCTGCGGGTTGATCTGCTCCGGCGAGCCGCCGAGCTTGACCACTGCGTCGCGCATCGCGGCCAGGTCGACCACGCAGGGCACGCCGGTGAAGTCCTGCAGGACCACGCGCGCCGGCATGAAGGCGATCTCGGTGTCCGGCTCGGCGGCCGGGTTCCAGCGGGCCACGGCTTCGATGTGGTCCTTGCCGACGGTGACGCCGCCGTCCTCGTGCCGGAGCAGGTTCTCCAGCAGGATCTTCATCGAGTAGGGCAGGTGGGAGATATCGAAGCGCTGGCCCAGCGTGGGCAGGCTGAAGTAGTCGTAGGTCTTGCCGCCGACATTCAGCTGGCTGCGGGTGGAGAACGAATCGCTCATGCGGGGTAACTCCTTCTTGCGGATGGCTTGCAGTGGCCCGCGCATGGGCGGACCTGCTTGCGGTCGCCGCGGGCCTGACGGCCCCGGTGGTCCCAGTATGAACCCCAGACTGAATGGATTCATCCGGGCCGGGTTCCGGCCTGCGGCATCGGTTCCAGACTACAGGGGAAGGTGTATGGCGTATGTCACGTTTGTGGCCGATCCTTTGCGAGGCAAGGGCTGGCGGGGTGCCGGTCCTGTTCAGGGTGGAAGTATGCCCGGGGAAGTATGTATAATTTGTGCATACTCTGGAGGGCCTACCGATGGAAGCCACTGTTGCAGAACGCGGACAGATCACCCTGCCCAAGGCGGTGCGTGATGCCCTCGGCCTGACCAAGGGCACGCTGCTGAAGGTCGAACTGGACGGCAGCCGCATCATCCTGCGCAAGAGTGTTGACGATGCCATTTCACGGGCGCGCGGCAAGTTCGCGCTGGACGGTTTCGAATCGTCCGACGCAGCGGTACGCGCGGTGCGTGACGAGGAATAAGCCGTGATGATCGCCGTCGACTCTCCGGTGCTGGTCGAGCTGCTCAGCAATGGTCCGCAGGCCGATGCCGTGGAAGCCATCCTCAGGCAGAGCCTGGTCGGTGGCCGCGTGGTGGTCTGCGGCGCGACCCTGGCCGAGGTCTGCGCATCGCTGCGTGGCGGTGCCGAGGTGCTGGAAGCGCTGGAAGAAATGGGCGTGCACTTCAATCCGATGGAAGCCAAGTCGGCGCTGCGTGCCGGCGAGATGCACCGTCGCCACCGCCAGCGCAGCGGCAGCCGCCGCAGCCTGGACGAATTCATGGTCGGCGCCCACGCACTGTTGCAGTGCGATGGCCTGATCACCTGGAACGACACGTTTTACCGCGACTACTTCAAGGGCCTGAAGCTGATCGTGCCGCAAGCCTGAGCCCACTTTGTTTTTTCAACCTACGCATTACCCGGGAGTTGTCATGTTGGAAGCCTACCGCCACCACGTCGCCGAGCGCGCTGCGCTTGGCATCCCGCCGCTGCCGCTGAGCGCGCAGCAGACGGCCGATGTCATCGAACTGCTGAAGAACCCGCCGCAGGGCGAGGCCGAGTTCCTGCTCGACCTGCTGACCCACCGCGTGCCGGCCGGCGTCGACGACGCGGCCAAGGTCAAGGCCTCGTACCTGGCGGCGATCGCCCTGGGCAGCGAGCAGAACCCGCTGATCAGCCGCGAGCGCGCCACCGAACTGCTGGGCACCATGCTCGGCGGCTACAACGTCGCTCCGCTGGTGCAGCTGCTGGACGATGCCAGCGTCGGCACCATCGCCGCCAACGGTCTGAAGAAGACTCTGCTGGTGTTCGATGCCTTCCACGATGTGCAGGAAAAGGCCAAGGCGGGCAACGCCAACGCCCAGGCCGTGCTGCAGAGCTGGGCCGACGCCGAGTGGTTCACCAGCAATCCGGAAGTGCCGCAGAGCCTGACCGTCACCGTGTTCAAGGTGCCGGGCGAAACCAACACCGACGACCTGTCGCCGGCGCCGGACGCGACCACCCGCCCGGACATCCCGATGCACGCCCTGGCGATGCTGAAGAACAAGCGCGACGACGCGCCGTTCACCCCGGAAGAAGACGGCAAGCGCGGCCCGATCCAGCAGATCCTGTCGCTGAAGGACAAGGGTCACCTGGTCGCCTACGTCGGCGACGTGGTCGGCACCGGTTCCTCGCGCAAGTCGGCCACCAACAGCGTGCTGTGGTGGACCGGCGATGACATTCCGTTCATCCCGAACAAGCGCGCCGGTGGCGTCTGCCTGGGTTCGAAGATCGCCCCGATCTTCTACAACACCATGGAAGATGCCGGCGCACTGCCGATCGAGCTGGACGTGTCGAAGATGGAGCACGGCGATGTGGTCGAGCTGCGTCCGTACGAAGGCAAGGCGCTGAAGAACGGTGAAGTGATCGCCGAGTTCCAGGTCAAGTCCGAAGTGCTGTTCGACGAAGTGCGCGCCGGTGGCCGCATTCCGCTGATCATCGGCCGTGGCCTGACCGGCAAGGCGCGCGAAGCGCTGGGCCTGGCCCCGACCGACCTGTTCCGCCTGCCGGTGCAGCCGGTCGATACCGGCAAGGGCTTCTCGCTGGCGCAGAAGATGGTCGGCCGCGCCTGTGGCCTGCCGGAAGGCCAGGGCATGCGCCCGGGCACCTACTGCGAACCGAAGATGACCTCGGTCGGCTCGCAGGACACCACCGGCCCGATGACCCGCGACGAGCTGAAGGACCTGGCCTGCCTGGGCTTCTCGGCCGACCTGGTGATGCAGTCGTTCTGCCACACCGCCGCCTACCCGAAGCCGGTGGACGTGAAGACCCACCATACCCTGCCGGAGTTCATCTCCACCCGTGGCGGCGTCTCGCTGCGCCCGGGCGACGGCGTGATCCACAGCTGGCTCAACCGCATGCTGCTGCCGGACACCGTCGGCACCGGTGGTGACTCGCACACCCGTTTCCCGGTGGGCATTTCGTTCCCGGCCGGTTCGGGCCTGGTTGCCTTCGCCGCTGCCACCGGCGTGATGCCGCTGGACATGCCGGAGTCGGTGCTGGTGCGCTTCAAGGGCAAGATGCAGCCGGGCGTGACCCTGCGTGACCTGGTCAACGCGATCCCGCTGTACGCGATCAAGTCGGGCCTGCTGACCGTGGCCAAGGCTGGCAAGAAGAACATCTTCTCCGGCCGCATCCTGGAAATCGAAGGCCTGCCGGAACTGAAGGTCGAACAGGCGTTCGAACTGTCCGACGCTTCGGCCGAGCGTTCGGCGGCCGGTTGCTCGGTGCGCCTGAACAAGGAGCCGATCATCGAGTACCTCAACAGCAACATCACCCTGCTGAAGTGGATGATTGCCGAGGGTTACCAGGACCCGCGTTCGCTGCAGCGCCGTATCGAGAAGATGGAAGCGTGGCTGGCCAACCCGGAGCTGCTGGAGCCGGATGCCGACGCCGAGTACGCCGCTGTCATCGAGATCGACCTGGCCGACATCCACGAGCCGATCGTGGCCTGCCCGAACGACCCGGACGACGTGAAGACCCTGTCCGAAGTGGCCGGCGCCAAGATCGACGAAGTATTCATCGGTTCGTGCATGACCAACATCGGTCACTTCCGTGCGGCTGCCAAGCTGCTGGAAGGCAAGCGTGACCTGCCGACCCGCCTGTGGGTGGCCCCGCCGACCAAGATGGATGCTTCGGAGCTGACCAAGGAAGGCGTGTACGGCACCTTCGGCGCCACCGGCGCACGCATGGAAATGCCGGGCTGCTCGCTGTGCATGGGCAACCAGGCGCAGATCCGTGAAGGTTCCACCGCGATGTCGACCTCGACCCGCAACTTCCCGAACCGCCTGGGCCGCAACACCAACGTGTACTTGGGTTCGGCGGAACTGGCGGCGATCTGCTCGCGCCTGGGCCGTATCCCGACCAAGGAGGAGTACATGGCGGACATCGGCGTGATCAACGCCAATGGTGCGGAGATCTACCGCTACATGAACTTCGACCAGATCGAGGAATACCAGGACGTGGCCAAGACGGTCGCTGCCTGATGCGGTAACGCCGGCCGCTGGCCGGCACGCCGTTGAAACGAAGAACCCCCGGTGAGCGCCGGGGGTTTTTTGTTGGGTGAGACGTGTAGAGCCGAACCCCTGCCAGGCGGCTGTTTCCCTTGCCTGCGCGTCAGCAGGACGGTGCCAGCGAGAGTGAGCGCTGCAGCCAGGCATCGAGCTGGACGCTGACGAAGGTCGGATTCTCCAACGTGGAGATGTGGCCGGCGTCAGGTATCGATTGCAGGCGGCAGCCGATCCTTTCCGCCATCTGCCGCGCCTCGGTGAGGGGGCGCGGCAGATCCAGTTCGCCGCTCAGGATCAGTGTTGTTTCCGGGTCCAGATCCTTCAATGCCGACAATCGATCCGGGCGGCCGAAAATCAGGCGGCCGAGCGGCACTACCGCATTCAACAGGCGCTCGCGGGGCCAGGACAGCAGCCGTTGCCGGAACAGCAACCGGATCGGATCGTCGGTGGCGATGCCCGGGCGGAAGAACAGTGGCACGATCTGTTCGGCCATCGCTTCGGGGATGCAGCCCAGCTGTTCGATCAGGTCGAGCATGCCGAAATAGCGCTGCCGTGACGCCTCCGGTTCCGCACCGAGGTAGGTGTCCATCAGGATCATCGAGCGGACCTGTTCGGGGCGCTGCAGTGCCAGTTCCGCTGCCCACATGCCGCCCACCGAGAGCCCGGCCACCGCGTACTGCCGGATGTCCAACGCATCCAGCAAACGGCCGACTTCGCGTGCGAGGCACGCCGGTGTGGTGAGGGCGGCTGACAGGGGCAGATCGTTGTCGTGTCCGGGCAGTTCCGGAATGATCAGGCGGTAGCGTCGCGACAGCAGCTGGATCTGGGGCGCCCACATGCTGCGGCCCCAGAGATAGCTGCCGCCAAGGACGATGGGAAAGCCGGTGCCGATATCGTGATGAGTGAGAAGGGGCAAGGGGAGGCTCCATGGAAGGGAGTCTCACGCTGCGGCGGGTGGGGGATGCACGTCCAATGTGGCAGATCGACGAGGTTCCCCCCCGGGTGCAAACGAGGTGATTGCGTCATGCATGTGCGTAAGCAGCACTAGTGAAATGCCAGTGTCCGACGGTATTGCCAGATCGAACGGGTTGAATGCGACGTCTGGTCGGTGTGTTTGGCCTGATGCTGAGCCGAGCATGGGCTATGCCGGGCGTCCTTGCCCGGCCCCCTGCGGGCCGTCGCAAGCGACGTTGGCAACGGCTCCTGCCGTTGCCTTCGGCTCTACAGCTCCCCATCAACCGCGCGCCAGCGCCAGCAAGCGTTCGGCAATCCGTTCCAGCGGCACCTGCTCCTCGGCGGCGCCGAGCTTGAACGCTGCACCCGGCATGCCCCAGACCACACTGGTGGCCTCGTCCTGCACCAGTGTGGGTGCGCCGGCCTGGCGCATCTCCAGCAGGCCGCGTGCGCCGTCATCGCCCATCCCGGTGAGGATGGCGCCGATGGCGTTGCCGCCGGCGTTCTGCGCGACCGAGCGGAACAGCACGTCCACCGCGGGCTTGTGCCGGTTCACCGCCGGGCCATCGTCGACGCGGCAGCGCCAGCGCGCACCGTCGCGGATGATCCGCAGGTGCTTGCCGCCGGGTGGCAGGTAGGCATGGCCAGGCAGCACTGCTTCGCCATCGCTGGCCTCGCGCACGGCCATCGCCGAGTGCCGGTCCAGGCGTTCGGCGAAGGCACTGCTGAAGCTGGCCGGCAAGTGCTGGGTCATCACCACGGCCGGGCCGTCGGCGGGCATGCCTTCCAGCACCACACGCAGCGCTTCGGTGCCACCGGCCGATGAGCCGATTGCGATCAGCCGGTCGGTGGTGCGGAACTGCGGTGCAGCTGGCCGCATTGCAGGAGCTGCTTCGAGCAGGAGTTTCGGAGCGGCCGCACGCACCAGCGGGCGCACCCGTGAGCGCGCCGCCATCTTGACCTTGGCGATGATCTCGTCGGCGTAGCCCTGCAGGCCGCGCGCCACGTCCAGCTTCGGCTTGGAGACGAAGTCGACCGCACCCAGCGCCAGCGCCTGTAGGGTGGTGTCGGCGCCGCGTTCGGTCAGCGAGGAGATCATCACCACCGGCAGCGGGTGCAGGCGCATCAGGTTTTCCAGGAACGCCAGCCCGTCCATGCGCGGCATTTCCACGTCCAGGGTGATCACGTCCGGGGCCAGGCGCTTGATCTTCTCGCGTGCCAGCAGCGGGTCGGCGGCGGTGCCGACCACGTCGATGGACGGATCGCTGGACAGGATCTCGGTGAGCATCTGGCGCACGACGGCGGAGTCGTCGACGATCAGGACCCGGCAGGGGGCGTTGCCGGTCAGGGTCATTCGAACAGCTCCACGCCACCGGTGACCGGGGCCTTGGACAGGCGTGCACGCACGGCCGATTCGGTCGCAGCCACTTCGGCTTCATGGGCATGCGGCAGACGCTGCACCACCACGCGGCCGGTATCGGCGAAGAACCAGATCTTGCGCGGATGGATGCCGCACAGGTCCTCGGCGATGATCGGAATGTGCTCGGCCTGCAGGTACTGGCGCACGAACTCGGCGTTGCGGGTGCCGACCGGGTTGCTGGTGAAGCCCTTCAGGACGTTGGCGCCACCGAACACCTTGGCTTCGATGCGTTTGCGGTGCGCGCCGCGCTTGAGCATGTCGTTGATCAGCAGTTCCATCGCGTAGCTGCCGTAACGCGCGGGCGCGCCATCGCCGGCGTTGCCCTCGGGCAACAGGAAATGGTTCATGCCGCCGATCTTCAGCACCGGGTCGCGCAGGCAGGCCGCCACGCAGGAGCCCAGCGTGGTGGTCAGCGCAGTGGTGTCATCGACCACCAGGTACTGGGTCGGCAGCAGCTTGGCCGCAATGGTCTTGAAGCGCGCGTCCTGGTAACGCATCACATCATCGGTGCGCAGCGATGCGTTCATGCGCCTGCCTTTGCCGCACGGCGGTACAGGGTGCGTCCGCAGGGCTGGATCAGGTCGGCGGCGTGCAGGTAGTTCTCCGAGTGGCCGGTATACAACAGGCCGTCGTCGGCCAGGTGCTGTACCAGACGGCCGAGGATCGCGCGCTGGGTCGGCTTGTCGAAGTAGATCATCACGTTGCGGCAGAACAGTGCGTCGAACGGGCCGCCGACGTCATAGCGGGGGGCAAGCAGGTTCAACGGGCGGAACTCGATCAGCTCGCGCAGCGCCGGCAGCACACGGCACTGGCCCTCGTTGGGGCCGCTGCCACGCTGGAAGTAGCGACGGCGCAGGTCCGGATCGAGGCTGGTGACGCGGTCGATGTTGTAGACGCCACGGCCGGCGGTGGCCAGCACCTGGGTATCGACGTCGGTGGCGATGATGCGTACCGGTGGCTTCAGGGTGCCGAAGGCTTCGCAGGCAGTGATCGCCATCGAGTAGGGCTCTTCGCCGGTGGAGGCGGCGCACGACCACAGCAGCAGCGGTGTGCGGCTGGAGCGCTGCTGCAGCTCCTCGCGCAGCTTGTCGAAGTGGTGCGGCTCGCGGAAGAACGAGGTCAGGTTGGTGGTCAGCGCGTTGGTGAACGCCTGCCACTCGTCACCGTCTTCCTGCTCCAGATGGTCCAGATACTGCTGGAAGCTGCGCATGCCCAGCGTGCGCAGGCGGCGCGACAGGCGGCCATAGACCATGTCGCGCTTGGCCGGCGCGAGGGCGATACCCACGCGCTGGTAGATCAGGTCGCACACGCGGCGGAAATCACGGTCGGCGAACTCGAATTCGCGCGGGCCGGTGACGATGGGAGTAGGACTTTGCACGGGGGACGTGTCCATCGGCAGAGGCGGCGGCCGAAGCCGCCGCGGGTGGGTCTCAGAATTCCTGCCAGTCG
Source organism: Stenotrophomonas sp. GD03794 (assembly GCF_029842145.1). NCBI lineage: Bacteria > Pseudomonadati > Pseudomonadota > Gammaproteobacteria > Lysobacterales > Lysobacteraceae > Stenotrophomonas > Stenotrophomonas sp. GD03794. The sequence continues at coordinate 518 of NZ_JAOCFV010000057.1, read as the reverse complement.
CTTTCGCTGGCGACGAAGGTGCTGGCGTTGCTGCTGCGGCGAACCGGGGTGGGCGTGCTGGTCGGCTGCGGACGCGCCACGGTGGTGACGCGGGCCGGCTCGACGCGCGCGGCCACGGCCTTCACTGCGGCCGAGACCTGGTTGTCGAGGCGGAAAATCGCTACGGCATCAGCCAGCTGTGCGGCCTGGTCTTCCATTGCACGTGCAGCGGCGGTGGCTTCTTCCACCAGCGCCGCATTCTGCTGGGTGGTTTCGTCCATCTGCACCACGGTCTGGTTGACCTGCTCGATGCCGGCCGACTGTTCCTGCGAGGCGGCGGAGATCTCGGCCATGATGTCGGTGACGCGCTGCACCGAGGCGACGATCTCGCCCATGGTGCTGCCGGCCTGGTGCACCAGGCTGGAGCCTTCGGCGACCTTGCCGACCGAATCATCGATCAGGCCCTTGATCTCTTTGGCGGCCGCAGCCGAGCGCTGGGCGAGGGTACGCACTTCGCTGGCGACCACGGCGAAGCCGCG
>NZ_JAOCFV010000056.1:0-28394 GCF_029842145.1 Stenotrophomonas sp. GD03794 | reverse complement strand
AGGACGTACTTGCGGCGTCCCCGCACTCCGACACCGCCCCGCCACCCCACGGAATGCCGCTTTGGCTTCGGCCGTTGCGGTTGCCGTTGCATTGAGCAGGTGCAGGGCTGCAAGCCCTGCCGAAAACTCCCTTGGGCGTAGAATGCGGGCATGAGCGAATCCCTTGATAACCACCTGGTCCACGGCCGCCGCCAGCGGCCCGATGGTCCGTCGCCGATCGATGTCATCTCGGTCCAGTCGCAACTCGTCTACGGCCACGCCGGCAACAGCGCCGCCGTACCGCCGATGCGTGCGCTCGGTGTGCGCGTCGCGGAAATTCCGACCGTGTTGCTGAGCAATGCGCCGTTCTACGACACCACGCGCGGTCGGGTGCTGCCCGCCGACTGGTTCGCCGACCTGCTGCTGGGCACCCACGAGCGCGGCCTGCCGCAGCGGGCGAAAATGCTGGTTTCCGGTTACTTCGGCAGCACCGCCAACGGTGCCGCCTTCGCCGACTGGCTGGACAACATCCTGCCGGTCTGTCCGCAGCTGCGTTACTGCCTGGATCCGGTGATTGGTGACACCCACACCGGCCCCTACGTGGAACCGGGCCTGGAAGCGATCTTCGCCGAGCGATTGCTGCCGCATGCCTGGCTGGTGACCCCGAACGCCTTCGAACTGAATCGTCTGACCGGTATGCCGGCACTGGCCGAGGCTGATGCCATCGCCGCCGCGCGCACGCTGCTGGACCGTGGCCCGCACTGGGTGATCGCGCACAGCGTGGGCGGTAACCCGGGTGAGCTGGTGACCCTGGCGGTCGGTCGCGAGGAAACCTGGCGCTGGACTTCGCCGCTGCTGCCGGTGGACGTGGCCGGCACCGGTGACGTGCTGATGTCGCTGGTGGTGTCGTTCCTGTTGCGAGGTGAATCGATGCAGCAGGCGATTTCGCGTGCGATTGCCGGTACCCATGCGGCGCTGGAGGCGACTCTGGACAATGGCTTCGAAGAGTTCGACGTGATCGCGGCGGCGCCTGCCGCGCTGGCCGAAGGCACGCGCTTCCGTGCCGAACGCGTGGCATGAGCGGTCTGCACGAACGCACGCCGCGTACGGTCGGTATCGTCGGTAGTGCTGGCGCCTATGGGCGCTGGCTGACCCGTTTCTTCCAGCAGCACATGCAGCTGCAGGTGATCGGCCACGATCCGGCCGATCCGGATTCGCATACGCCGGAACAGCTGCTGGCGCAGGCTGATGTGCTGGTGTTCTCGGCGCCGATCCGGCATACGCCGGCGTTGATTGCCGAGTACGTGCAGCAGTCGGCAGGCCGCGAGCGGGGCAGGTTGTGGCTGGACGTGACCTCGGTGAAGGAAGCGCCGGTGCAGGCGATGCTGGGTTCGCAGGCAGAAGTGGTCGGCCTGCACCCGATGACTGCGCCCCCCAAGGCGCCGACCCTGAAGGGCCGGGTGATGGTGGTCTGCGAAGCGCGGCTGCAACACTGGCAGCCATGGGTCGATACGCTGTGCACGGCGCTGCAGGCCGAGTGCGTGCGGGCCACGCCGCAGCACCACGACCAGATGATGGCGCTGGTACAGGCGATGGTGCATGCCACCCACCTGGCCCAGGCCGGTGTACTGCGCCAGTACCAGCCACAGCTGGGCGATCTGGCCGCAATGATGCCGTACCGCTCGGCGTCGTTCGAGCTGGATACGGCGATCATTTCGCGCATCCTGTCGCTGAACCCGGCGATCTACGAAGACATCCAGTTCGGCAACCCGTACGTGGCGCCGATGCTGGAGCGGCTGGTCGGCCAGCTGCAGGCGCTGCAGGCGCAGGTCGGGCAGGGCGACGAGCGTGCGCGTGGTGCATTCCGCGAGCAGCTGCTGTCGGCCAACCGCAGTGCCTTCGGTGAGCAGGCCGTGGCCGAGGGCAACTACACCTTTGAACGCCTGGGCTATCTGCTGGCCGACCTGACCGAGCGCAATGCGTTGTCGGTGCACCTGCCGGAGGATCGGCCAGGCTCTCTGCGCGAGCTGCTGAACGTGTTCGAGCAGCACCACATCAGCCTGGCCTCGATCCACTCCTCGCGGACGCCTGGCGGTGAGGTGCATTTCCGTATCGGATTCGTGGCCGGCAGCGATGCTGCAGCGATCGCCCGGGCGGCGGCCGAGGTGGACGCCAGCGGCATCGGGCGGGTACTGGGCTGAATTCATCCACAGGCGGTGTGGATGGTTCCTGAGCAAACGTGTGGATAACCTTGTGCGGGCCTTGCCAGCCAAGGCTGTCAAGATGCCTGGCCAAAAAATGATCACGCCTTTTGTAGAGTCGAGCCATCCTCGACCGCCTTGGGCAAAAAGGCGTGTCGACCAAGGTCGACACCCACCAGAGCGGGGCGATACGGAATCCGGTAGCGCCGGGCCATGCCCGGCGAACCTCAGATCGTCAGTCGCAGTTCGCCGCCGCTGGTGGTGAATTCGCGGCCATTGCGAACCAGATGACGCCCGTCATCCAGCTCGTAACGCGGCGTGGCTTCAGAGTGATGCCCGCTGCCATTCGCCTCGGGCTTGAACTCGATGATGATGTGGCTTTCGCCATTGCTGTCGACTGCAGGGAACTGACGGAACGACATCGTGCACCTCCTTCAACGGATGCTGCTGTTCGCCGCCAGCTTGGTCCCGCCGATGTTAGCCGGCCGTCATCAATCGATGAACTGCAGGCGTGCAAGTTCAGCGTACAAGCCACCTTCGGCCAGCAGTTGCGCATGCGTGCCCTCGGCGACGATACGGCCCTGGTCCATCACCACGATGCGGTCGGCCTTGAGCACGGTGGCCAGGCGGTGGGCAATGACCAGCGTGGTGCGGCCGGCCATCAGCCGCTCCAGCGCCTGCTGCACGCTGTGCTCGCTCTGCGCATCCAACGCGCTGGTGGCTTCGTCCAGCAGCAGGATCGGCGCGTCCTTGAGCAGTGCACGGGCAATTGCCACGCGCTGCTGCTGGCCGCCGGACAGGCGGGCACCGCGCTCTCCCAGCTCGCTGTCGTAGCCCTGCGGCAACGCGCGCAGGAAGCCATCGGCCTCGGCCGCTCGCGCGGCATCTTCGACTTCGGCGTCACTGGCCTGCAGGCGGCCATAGCGGATGTTGTCGCGCGCACTGGCCGCGAACAGGGTGGGCTGCTGCGGCACCAGCGCCAGTTGCGCGCGCAGCTCGGCCGGGTCCACCTGGCGCACGTCGATGCCATCCACGCAGATGCGGCCATCGGCCGGGTCGTGGAAGCGCAGCAGCATCGAAAGCACCGTGCTCTTGCCCGCCCCGGACGGACCCACCAGCGCCACGGTCTCGCCCGGACGCACGTGCAGGTTGAAGTGGTCCAGCGCAGCCTGGTCCGGGCGTTGCGGATAGTGGAACACCACATCATTGAACTGGATCTCGCCGCGCATGGGCTGCGGCAACGCGTGCGGCTGTGCCGGCGCGCGGATCTCGATGTCTTCCTGCAGCAGTTCGCCGATGCGGCCCATGCCGCCGGCCGCGCGCTGCAGCTCGTTCCATACTTCGGCCAGTGCGCCCACCGAGCCGCCGCCGATCAGTGCATACAGCACGAACTGGCCCAGCGTACCGGCGCTGAGGCGGCCGTCGATGACGTCGTGCGCGCCCAGCCACAACACACCGACGATGGCGCCGAATACCAGCAGGATGGCGCTGGCGGTGACCAGCGACTGTGCGCCGATGCGGCGACGGGCGGCGCCGATGGCATCGCCGAGAGCCTTGTCGAAGCGTCCGCGCTCGTACGGCTCGCGCGCATGTGCCTGCACCGTGCGCACCGCCCCCAGGGTTTCACTGGCCAGGCTGTTGGCATCGGCGATGCGGTCCTGGCTGTTGCGTGCGACCGTGCGCAGCTTGCGCGCGCCGATGATGATCGGCAGCACCGCCAGCGGAATGCCGAGCAGCGACCATGCGGCCAGCCGCGGGCTGGTGACGAACAGCATTGCCAGGCTGCCGATGACGGTGACCGTGCTGCGCAATGCTACGGACATGGTCGAGCCGACCACGCTGCGCAGCAGTTCGGTGTCCGCGGTCAGGCGCGAGACCAGCTCTCCGCTGCGGCTGCGGTCGTGGAAGCCGGCGCCCAGCTGGATCAGGTGGGCATACAGCTGGCTGCGCAGGTCGGCCACGACCTTTTCACCCAGCAACGATACGAAGTAGAAGCGCGCGGCCGTGCCCAACGCCATGACGACCGCCACCAGCATCAGCAGGGCGAAGGCACGGTTGATCTGGCCGCCGCTGCTGAAACCGTGATCGATCATCTGCTTCACCGCCGGAGGCAGGCTCAGCGTGGCTGCAGAAGACACCGCCAGGGCCAGCAGCCAGGCGGTGAACAGGCCGCTGTGGCGGCGCACGAACGGCCACAGCGTGCGCAGGCTGCCGAGGCGCCGCAGCGGCGGGGTCGAAGCGGGGGCGTCGTCCTTGTCAGTCATCCTGGTCGTCGTCTTCTATGCGGATACGGTCACGGGTGGCGTCGCGCAGGCGGATTTTCAATGCGTCGACCTGATCGGCAGGCAATTCGATCCGCAGGCACACGCCATTGGCATCGAACTGTTCATCGCGCTTCTCGGCCCCGAAGGCGGGCAGGGCAGCATGCAAGGTGCCCAGGTCTTCAAAACCAGCCAGCAGCTGCAGGCGGGACATGGCGACCAGCGGCAGGCGCGGGGCGGTGCGCAGGCATTCGGCCGCAGCGCCGCCATAAGCGCGTACCAGGCCGCCTGCACCGAGCTTGATGCCGCCAAACCAGCGCGTCACCACCACCATCACCCGGTCGAAGCCCTGCCCATCAATGGCGGCAAGAATCGGCCGCCCAGCGGTACCCGCGGGCTCGCCATCGTCGCTGGAACGGTAGTCCTGCCCGTGCCGGTAGGCCCAGCAGTTGTGCGTGGCATCGACCACCGCGACCTGCTGCAGAAACGCCATCGCCGCTGCGGGGCCATCGATCGGCGTGGCATGGGCGATGAAACGGCTGTGCTTGATTTCCAGCGTGTGGCTGACCGGCTGGGCGAGGGTATCGGGCATTCCCACCATTCTACGGTGTTGCTGCCGATTTCCGTGGCACTCAGTCGTCCAGCAGCGGGCGCAGGTCGCGCGGCAGGCGCGATTCCGGGTACTGCTGGATGTAGCGTTCCAGGCTGGCGCGGGCGAGGTCGCGCTGGCCCTGATCGCGGCGTTCGCGGATCTTTTCCAGCCATTGCCGGCGCGGCAGGCGTGCATCCGCGCTTACTTCAGCCTGCACCGCATCCGCGCTCAGGCCCGCATCGCTGTTGCGCTGCATGACGCCGGGCGCGGAACGGCGGGTCGCCTCGCGCTTCATCGAAGTGATCTCGACCCGGTCCTGCATCACGGCGGGTTCGGCGTCGACGTCGGCGGCGTTGGCGACCGGTGCCGCCGCCGTACGCGCCTTCAATGCGGCTGCCGGAGCCGGAGCCGGAGCCGGCAAGGTGGGGGCCGGTGCCGAGTACGCAACAGGGGCCGGCGGCGCAGGAGGTGCCGCGGCTGGTGGCGGCGGCAACGCTGCGAACGCGGTATCGGCGGCGGCTTCTGCGGCCATCGATGGTGCGGCCCGCACCGGCACTGGAGGCGCTTCCGCCGGGGCAGGCTGGCGCGCACGCGCGATGGCAGGTGCGGGGGTATCGGCGGCCGGGATTGCAGTCGTCTTCGGGGGCGCAAGCGGTGCGGTCGGCGCGGCGGCCGGCGCCGCAGCCGCGCTGTCGGCCGCACCGCTGTCAGCAGCCTGGTCGGCGGTGGAGAACTCGGCGGCCGCCGGTGCCGCGGCAACAGCGGTCTCACCGGCAGGAACCGGGGGCGGCTCCGGGCGCAGCTGCCAGGCAATGCCGATTGCGAAGACCATCGAGGCGGCGATACCGAACACCGCCGGCCAGCGTGGACGCGCGCGTCGCGCGCGCGCGGCGTCCGGCGAGGCGGCGGCATCGGCGGACGGAGCATCCACGGCGGCGCGGGCCGCAGCCAGGATGGCGGCATCCAGGGCAGCTGGCGGTGCCTGTTCGGCGCGATGGCCGAGCAGGCGGGCCAGCTCGCGTTCTTCCTGCGTCAGCGGTTCGTCTCGGTTCATGCGTTCAATCCCGCACGCAGCTTGTCCATCGCATAGCGCAGCCGCGATTTCACGGTTTCCCGGCCTACGCCGGTGATCTGGCCGATCTCCTCCAGGCTCAGTTCCTGATCCAGCCGCAGTTGCAGCACTTCGCGCTGCTCCGGCGGCAGTTGTTCCATCGCCAGCTGGATGCGGCGACGCTGTTCGAATTCGGAAAGCTCCGCTTCCGGGGTCTGCCCATCCTCGATCGCGGCCAGGCGCAGATCGGCGTCGGCCGGCGCGGCGGGGCGATGGCGGGCGGCGCGCCAATGGTCGTTCAGGCGGTTGTGGGCGATGCGGAACAGCCAGGTGCTGAACGCGGCCTCGGGCTGCCAGCCGGCGCGGGCGCTGATCACCCGTTGCCAGACGTCCTGGAAGATCTCTTCGGCCAGCGCGTTGTCGCGCAGTTGCCGCAGCAGGAAGCCGAACAGGCGCTTGCGATGGCGCGCATACAGGCTTTCGAAGGCACGCAGGTCGCCACCGGCCCAGGCCAGCATCAAGGCTTCATCGGTTGGCAGTGCGCTGGCTTCCACGGCGTACAGGGTAAGGCCTGCAGGCGATGGCGCATAGCCGGTGGCGGCGGCGGGCAGGGCGAGGGTCATGGCTCGGAAGGGGCTACGGTCATCAGGAAAAACGTACGGGCGCACGATTCGGGGTTTACGGGCTTCCATTGCCCCCCGGGTGGCGCGCTATGCTCGGCGGCTCAGGGGAGGCGACGCACAGACGGCGCCAAGAGATTGTCATTTGTCCACGCATGCTGAACCGGCGGAAGAGCCACCACACGAGGCTGTGCTGAGCACGGCGCTGGTGCGCGCGTTGCATGCGCTTTTGCCGGAAACGGCCGTGGTCCGCGTCGGCTGGGACGACCCGCAGCTTGGCCGTGGCCAGGGCGGCTGGCCGTCGCCGGCAGTTGCCGGCCACGTGGCCGCGGAGCCGGGAACCGGCGATGGCCAGCATGGCTGGGAGTACGACGGTGCTCGGCTGCTGTTGTCGGTGGCCGGAGCGGCGCCTTCGCCGGCCTGGTGGGGGGTGGCCCGGCAGGCGATGGAGCTGGCGCTGCAGCGCGGCCGCCAGGCCGGCCAGATCAAGGCGCTGGAAGAGGCCGAGCGGCTGCAGCAGGCGTTGTTCCAGATTGCCGATCTGGCCGGTGCCGACCTGGAAATGCCCGAGATGCTGCGCCACGTGCATGGCGTTCTGGGCACGCTGATGTATGCGGAGAACTGCTACATCGTCGAGTACGACGACGTGCGCGACCAGATACGCTTCCTGTACTTCGCCGATCAGGTCGATGATTTCGTCGCCGATCCCACGCAGAGCCATGACGCCAGCGAGATGCCGCGCAGCCTGACCGTGGCGCTGCTGCGTCATGGCAGGCCGCTCAGTGGTCCCTCGCGCAAGCTGCTGGCGCAGGTGATGGAGCAGGAACACGACCCGCAGCGCGGCCCGGAAAGCCTGGACTGGCTGGGTGTGCCGATGCTGCGCGATGGCCGCGTATGCGGTGCCATCGTGGTTCAGAGCTATGAACAGGCGGCCCGCTATGGCGAGGCCGAGCGCGCATTGCTGGGCTTCGTTGCGCAGCACGTGCAGACCGCGATGGACCGGCGCCAGGCGCAGGTGCGGCTGGAGCAGCAGGTGGCGCGGCGCACCCAGGAACTGCAGCGCGCCAACCACAGCCTGCAGGACGAGGTGGCCGAGCGTCGTCGCGCCGAACAGCTGCAGACCGCCCTGTACAACATCGCCGAGATGGCAATGTCGGCCGACAGCCTGGCCCAGTTCTACGGACAGGTGCATGGGGTGGTCGGGCGCCTGCTCGACGCTCGCAATTTCTACATCGCCCTGGTGAACCCTGCCGGCAACGGCCTGGACTTCGTCTATTCGGTGGACGAACACAACGCCAGCCGCGCGCCGCGACCGTTCAGCCGTGGCCTGACCGAATACGTGGTACGCAACCGGCGCCCGCTGCTGGCTTCGCGTGGGCAGATCGACGCGTTGCTGGCCAGCGGCGAAGTGCGCGAATCCGGTACGCGCTCGCACTGCTGGCTGGGCGTGCCACTGCTGCGCGACGACGAAGTCGTTGGCGCGATCGTGGTGCAGAGCTACAGCGAGAGCAGCGCCTTCAGCGTGCATGATCAGCGTCTGCTGACCTTCGTCGCGCAGAACATCGGCACCGGGCTGGCCCGCCAGCGTGACCAGCAGCGGCTGCGCTCGGCGCACGCCGAGCTGGAGAAGCGCGTGGAAGAGCGAACCCGCGAACTGGCCGAAGTCAACGAAAAACTGCTCGGCCAGATCGGCGAGCGCCTGCGCGCCGAACAGCGCCTGACCCACCAGGCCATGCACGATGCGTTGACCGGCCTGCCCAACCGCCTGCACCTGCTGGATCGCCTGCAGGATGCGCTGGCGCTGGCCCGGCGCGAGGGCGGCCCGGTGTTCGCCGTGCTGTTCCTCGACCTGGACCGCTTCAAGCTGGTCAACGACAGCATCGGCCATGCCGCCGGCGACCGCATGCTGGTGGAAGTGGCCAAGCGCATCGTGTCGATGGCCGGCACCGAGGACGTGGTGGCCCGGCTGGGCGGCGACGAATTCGCGGTGCTGCTGCAATGCCCGCAGGGCCTGGCGCAGGCCTTGGACTTTGGCCAGCGCCTGCTGCTGGCATTGCAGGAATCGATGTGGATCGCCGGGCGCGAACTGTTCCCGTCCGGCAGCCTGGGCATCGCCTTGTGGAACCCCCGCTACCGCACCGGCGAAGAGCTGCTGCGTGATGCCGACGCTGCGATGTACCGGGCCAAGGCGCAGGGCCACGACCGTTGCGCGATATTCGACGAGGACATGCGCGAGCAGGCCATGCGCAGCCTTGATCTGGAAGCCGACCTGCGCCGTGCGATCAACAACCGCGACTTCGTGCCGTTCTACCAGCCGATCGTGCGCCTGTCCGATGGCGAGGTGGTGGGTCACGAGGCGCTGCTGCGTTGGCAGCACGAGCGCCGTGGGCTGCTGTTGCCAGGCGCGTTCCTGGAGCTGGGCGAGGAGAGCGGCCTGATCGAACAGGTTGACTGGCTGATCTACGAGCAGGTCATCGCCGGCCTGGTCGAAGGCGGGCACAGCTATGTATCGGTGAACGTGTCACCGCGCCATTTCCGCTCCGCGGAGTTCAGCGACCGCCTGTTCGGCCTGCTGGACGAGTATGGTGCGGATCCGCAGCGACTGCGCCTGGAAATTACCGAGGTGGCGCTGCTGGATGATGGTCCGCACACCCTGCGCATCCTGCAGGGCCTGCGCGAGCGCGGCATCCAGGTGCAGCTGGACGATTTCGGTACCGGCTTCTCGGCGCTGTCCTACCTGCACCGCTTCCCGATCAGTACGCTGAAGATCGACCAGAGTTTCATCGCCGGCCTGCATGGGCCGGAAGTGCAGAGCACGCGCGCGCTGGTCGAGGGCGTGCTGTCGCTGGCGCGCACGCTGGGCATCGAGACCATCGGCGAGGGCATCGAGACCGAGGCGCAGCAGCAGACGCTGCGCGAACTCGGCTGCGACTACGGCCAGGGCTATCTGCTGGGGCGGCCCGCACCGCGGGGCTGCGCGGCGGTCTGAGCCGCCGCGCAGGGAAGCATCAGCGCAGGGCGGCGCGACGCTTTTCGTCGATCCACTTCGAGGCCTGCGCCGGCTGGTAGTTCTTCATCCACTCCAGCATCGCTTCGATGTCCGAGCCGTACCACAGGTCCTGGCGCTGGTCCGGGTGCAGGAAGCGCTCTTCCACCATGCGGTCGATCATGCCGATCAGCGGGGCGTAGAAACCTTCCACGTCAAGGAACGCGCACGGCTTGTTGCCGATGCCCAGCTGGCGCCAGGTCAGCATCTCGAAGATCTCTTCCATGGTGCCGAAGCCGCCGGGCAGCGTGACGAAGCCATCGGCGAGGTCGAACATGCGCGACTTGCGTTCATGCATCGAACCGACGATCTCCAGTTCGGTCAGGCCGCGGTGGGCCACTTCCCAGTCGGCCAGCTGGCGCGGAATCACGCCGGTCACCTCGCCGCCGGCGGCGAGCACGGCATTGGCCACGGTTCCCATCAGGCCGACGTTGCCACCGCCGTACACCAGGCGCAGGCCGTCACGGGCGATGCGATCACCCAGGGCAATGGCGCGTTCGGTATAGGCCGGCTTGCTGCCAGCGTTGGAACCACAGTACACACAGATCGATTTCATGGATCTTCCTGTCTCTTGGCCGGAAACGAAAACGCCCCGTCGCCGACCGCAGGGCGGTCAGGGACGGGGTGTCCTTGGATTATGAGCCCTTCTGTAGAGCCGAGCCATGCTCGGCTGCTCTTCGTTCAGATCGCGGCAAAGGCCGAGTCGAGCATGGCTCGACTCTACAAACGCCAAGCAGGCTTACGCCGCGGCGGCCTGCTCGCGGCGCGGGCCTTCACGCAGGGCGCGGCCCACCAGGCCCACCAGCAGGTCCAGCTCCTCGCTGTCCATGCCGAAGTGCGGGGTGAAGCGCAGCGAGTTCTCGCCGCCGTGGATCACGTTGATGCCGTGCTGGCGCAGCCATTCTTCGGTGGAGTTGGCGCCGTAGCACTTGAACTGAGGAGCCAGCTCGCAGGAGAACAGCAGGCCGGTGCCCTGCACCTTGGTGATCAGGCCGCCCAGCTCGTTCTTCAGCTGTTCCAGCTTGCGCACGGCCTCGGCACCACGCTCGGCGATGTTGGCGCGCACCTGCGGGGTCAGCTGGGCCAGGGTGGCACAGGCCACGTCCAGCGCACGCGGGTTGCTGGTCATCGTGTTGCCATAGATGCCCTTGCGGTACAGCTGCGCGGCATGCTCGGTCACTGCCAGCACCGACAGCGGGTACTGCGCGGCGTTGAGCGCCTTGGAGTAGGTCTCCATGTCCGGCGGGTCCAGGCCTTCGAAGCCCGGGTAATCGACCACCGACAGCACGCCATGCGCGCGCAGGCCGGCCTGGATCGAGTCGAGCAGCAGCAGGCTGCCATGGGCACGGGTCAGTTCGCGGGCCACGGCATAGAACGACGGCGGCACCGAGCGGCCCGGGTCGCCTTCGCCCATCACCGGCTCCAGGAACACTGCCTCGATGAACCACTGGTTGCGCGCGGCATCCTCGAACACCTTGCGCAGGCCGGCTTCGTCGTACGGCGCCACGGTGATCACCGAGTCTTCGCCACGGTAGCTGGCCAGGTGCTGCATGTAGCTCTTGCGGCTGGAATCCGAATAGAGGGCAGGGCGGTCGGTACGGCCATGGAAGCTGCCCTTGACCACCACGCGCTTGATCGCAGCACCGGCGTGGCGGGCGCCCGGGTCGGTCTGCAGCTTGGCGTTGACGTCGGCGATGCGCGCGGCCAGGCCAACGGCCTCTGAACCGGAATTCAGGCACATGAAACGGGTGAACGGGCAGCCGCCACGGCGGTGGCCGATCTCGGCGCGCAGGGCGGTGATGAAGCGCTGCTGCGACAGGCTGGGGGTCATGATGTTGGCCATCACCTGCGGGCGGGCCATCGCCTCCAGCACGGCATCCGGGGTGTGCCCGAAGCCGAGCATGCCGTAGCCGCCGGCGTCGTACAGCACGGCGCCCTTCAGGGTGACCACCCACGGGCCGCGCGCGGCCAGTGCCACGTATGGGGTCACCGCGTCATCGGCGTAGAAATTGACGAAACCGTCCTGCATCGCGTCGATCTGCGCCTGTTCGTCCTGCGCCAGCAGCGGCCCCAGGTCGGCCTGCACGCGCGCGAATTCCTCGGCGGCGGCGTCCACCGCGGCGATCAGCTGCGGATGGTTGGCGGACAGGGCGGTCAGGGTGGCATCGTCCAGGCCGGAGGTGAGGCGGGTGCCGGGCTGGTTGCGCAGGGGGGCGAGGCGTTCGATGAAGCTCATTGCAGATCTCCTGAAACAATGGGTCGCACGGGTCTTCAAAAGCAAAACGCGCGTCATCACGCGCGCTTGGGGCAGGCTCGTGCAGCGGACTTCCGGTTCGATGCTAGCACTTGTTTTTTTGCGCGATAACCCCGCAGAAACCTGCTGCATAGCAGCATTTTGCGCGACGTTCGCCGCGAAGCGCGCCGGCTCGCAGACGCTGGACGTACAATGCGCGCCATTGTCGACCTGTTGCCGCCCACCGCCTTGAAGAAGTCCGATTTCAACTACGACCTGCCGGCTGAACTGATCGCGCAGGCGCCCCTGGCCGAACGTTCCGCCAGCCGCCTGCTGCTGGTGCCGCAAGCCCCCGCCGCGTTCACCGACCTGCAGGTGCGTGACCTGCCGTCACTGCTGCAGCCCGGCGACCTGCTGGTGTTCAACGACACCCGGGTGATCCCGGCGCGCCTGTTCGGGCAGAAGGCCAGTGGTGGCCGCGTGGAGATCCTGATCGAGCGCCTGCTGGGCGCCCAGCAGGCCCGCGCGCAGGTGGGGGCCAGCAAGTCGCCCAAGGCCGGCAGCCGCATCGCGTTGGACGCCGGCGGTGAAGCCGAGGTGCTGGGCCGCGATGGCGAGTTCTACGTGCTGCAGTTCCATGTGCCGGAATCACTGGAGCAGTGGCTGCTGCATGCGGGTCGCCTGCCGTTGCCGCCGTACATCCAGCGCGAGCCGGGCGTGGACGACCGCGAGCGCTACCAGACCGTGTTCGCGCGTGAAGTGGGTGCGGTGGCGGCACCGACCGCCGGCCTGCATTTCGACGAACCGCTGCTGGCCGCATTGAAGGACAAGGGCGTGGACTTCGGCCACGTCACCCTGCACGTGGGTGCGGGCACCTTCCAGCCGGTGCGTGCCGATGACCTGAAGGACCACGTGATGCACCGCGAGTGGCTGAACGTGGGTGCCGAGCTGGTGCAGCAGGTACGGCGCACGCGCGCCGCCGGCGGCCGCGTGATCGGCGTCGGCACCACCGTGGTGCGCGCGCTGGAAAGTGCAATGCGCGATGGCGAACTGCTGCCGTTCGCGGGTGAAACGCAGATCTTCATCACCCCCGGTTACCGCATCCGCAGCGTCGACGCGATGGTGACCAATTTCCACCTGCCGGAAAGCACGTTGCTGATGATGATTTCCGCGTTTGCCGGCAAGGAGCGCGTATTCGAGGCCTACCAGCACGCGATCGAGCAGCGCTACCGCTTCTTCAGCTACGGCGACGCGATGCTGCTGTTCCCGCAGGCGGGGTAGGGCAGCCTGGGAGGGCAGGGTCCCCTGTGGGTGCGCACCTTGGTGCGCACGCCTTCTTGGGAGACAATAGGCGACTATTTGCCTGAATGACCGCTCCATGTCCCGACTGCAGTTCCAGCTCCAGACCCGCGACGGCCGTGCCCGCCGTGGCCGCCTGACCTTCCCGCGCGGCACGGTGGAAACGCCGGCCTTCATGCCGGTGGGAACCTATGGCTCGGTCAAGGGCATCCTGCTGGACCAGGTGCGTGCGCTGGGCGCCGAGATCATCCTCGGCAATACCTTCCACCTGTACCTGCGCCCGGGCCTGGACATCATCGCCGACCACGGCGGCCTGCACGGCTTCTGCCGCTGGGATGGCCCGATCCTGACTGACTCCGGTGGCTTCCAGGTGTTCTCGCTGGCCCATCGCCGCAAGATCACCGAGCAGGGCGTGACCTTCGCCTCGCCGACCGACGGTGCCCGCGTGTTCCTGGGCCCGGAGGAGAGCATGAAGATCCAGAAGGTGCTCGATTCGGACGTGGTGATGATCTTCGACGAGTGCACCCCGTACCCGGCCACCGAGGACGTCGCCCGCCGCTCGATGGAGCTGAGCCTGCGCTGGGCCCAGCGCAGCCGCAATGCGCATGACGAGCTGGGCAACGACGCGGCCCTGTTCGGCATCGTCCAGGGCGGCGTGCACACCGATCTGCGCAGCCGCTCGGCCGAGGCCCTGCAGGCGATCGGCTTCGACGGTTACGCCATCGGTGGCCTGGCCGTGGGCGAGCCGGAGCACGAGCGCAACGCCATGCTCGACCACCTGGACCCGGAACTGCCGGGCGACCGTCCGCGCTATCTGATGGGTGTGGGCCGGCCGGAAGACCTGGTCGAGGGTGTCGCACGTGGCGTGGACATGTTCGACTGCGTGATGCCGACCCGCAACGCCCGCAACGGCCACTATTTCACCTCGTTCGGCACCGTCCGCATCCGCAATTCACAGTACGCGCGCGACATGGACCCGATCGAGCCGGGCTGTGGCTGCGTGGCCTGCACCGGCGGTTACACGCGTTCGTACCTGCGCCACCTGGACCGCTGCAACGAGATGCTGGCGCCGATGCTGGGCACCCTGCACAACCTGTTCTATTACGAAAAGCTCATGGCCGACATCCGTGCGGCGATCGAGGCGGGAACCTTCCTGGCCTTCCGTGAGTCTTTCTACGCGGCACGCGGGGCGGTAGCACCCCCCCTGTAACCCGAACACCCCCTGCCAAACGGCCCAAGGACGAACGCCCGGGGCCGTGGCATACTTCAAGGCTGACCCAGATCCGCGGTCGACACCCCGTGCCCGTGAAAGGGCCGGAGCGCCGCCCAACCAAAGGACCAACGATGAACCTGCTTGCCTTCCTGATTCCCGCCGCCCACGCCCAGGCCGCCGGCGGCCAACCGCAGGGCATGGGCCTGACCACGCTGCTGTTCCCGATCATCCTGATCGCCATCATGTACTTCCTGATGATCCGCCCGCAGATGAAGCGGCAGAAGGAACACAAGTCCATGCTGGAGAAGATCAAGCGTGGCGACGAAGTGCTGACCAATGGCGGCATCGCCGGCAAGGTCACCGACATCGGCGACAACTTCATCACCATCGAAGTGGCCGAGAACGTGCGCATCCGCGTGCAGAAGGGCGCTGTTGGCAGCGTGCTGCCGACCGGCACCCTGGATTCGGCCAAGTAAGCCACTCCCTTTCCGATGCACAACCGCGGCGCCGGGGATGGCGCCGCGCGGGACCCAAGCAATGCTCGAATTTCCACGCTGGAAGTACGTCGTCATCCTGATCGTACTGGCGCTCAGCGCGCTGTACGCGCTGCCCAACATCTACCAGAAGGACCCGGCCCTCCAGATCACCGCCAACCGTGGCGGCCAGATCGACGATGCGCTGCGCGACCGTGTGCTGGCCGACCTGAAGACGGCCGGTGTCACCACCATCGGTGTCGAGAAGGAAGGGGAAAGCCTGATTGTCCGCCTGCCGGACCTGAAGGCGCAGTCCGCTGCCAGCGACGCCCTGCGTGACACCATCGGCGAGAAGTACACCGTGGCCCTGAACCTGGCCTCGACCGTGCCGGACTGGCTTGCCAACCTCGGCGGTCGTCCGATGGTGCTGGGCCTGGACCTGCAGGGCGGCGTGCACTTCGTGCTGCAGGTCGACCAGAAGGCCGCCCTGGACAAGCGCCTGGATGCCTACACCGAAGACGTGCGCAGCACCCTGCGTGATGCGCGCATCCCGTACCAGTCGGTGGAACGCCGCGCTGACAGCAGCATCGTGGCCAACCTGAGCCCGTCTGCCGGTGACGATGCACCGCAGCGTGCCCGCGCCGCGCTGGTCAAGGCGCAGCCGACCCTCGGCTACGACGTCAGCGGCAACCGCATCACGGTGACCGTGCCGGAAACCGAGATCACCCAGATCGCCAATGGCGCCATCGAGCAGAACATCAACACCCTGCGCAACCGCGTGAACCAGCTCGGCGTGTCCGAGCCGATCATCCAGCGGCAGGGTGCCGACCGCGTGGTCGTGCAGCTGCCGGGCGTGCAGGACACCGCCGAAGCCAAGCGCATGATCGGCGCCACCGCCACCCTGGAATACCGGGCCGTGGTGGACGGCAATGCACAGGACGCCATCAACTCCGGGCGCATTCCGCCGGAAGCGAAGGTCTACCAGCGTCGTGATGGCGGTGGCCCGATCCTGCTGAACAAGCGCGTGATCGTGACCGGCGACCAGATGGTCGGTGCACAGGCGGTGACCGATTCGAACAGCGGTTCCCCGGCGGTCAGCGTGACGCTGAACAACGTCGGCGGCCAGCGCATGTTCGACTTCACCAGCGCCAACGTGAACAAGCCGATGGCGGTGGTCTACACCGAGCGCGTGCCCACCGTGACCGTCGTCGACGGCCAGGAAGTGCGTGGCTTCAAGGTCAACGAGGAAGTGATCTCGGTGGCCAACATCAACGGCGTGTTCGGCAAGAACTTCCAGACCACCGGCCTGCAGAAGAAGGAAGCCGAGGACCTGGCCAAGCTGCTGAAGTCGGGCTCGCTGGCCGCGCCGATGGACTTCGTCGAAGAGCGCGTGGTCGGCCCGAGCCTGGGTGCCGAGAACGTCAAGAACGGTATGCGCGCGGTGGTGTTCGCGTTCCTGTTCACCCTGGTGTTCTTCAGCGTCTACTACCGCATGTTCGGCGTGATCACCTCGATCGCGATGCTGTTCAACCTGCTGATCGTGGTGGCGGTGATGTCGCTGTTCGGCGCGACCATGACCCTGCCGGGCTTCGCCGGCCTGGCGCTGTCGGTCGGCCTGTCGGTGGACGCCAACGTGCTGATCAACGAGCGTATCCGTGAAGAGCTGCGTGCCGGCGTGCCGGGCAAGACCGCGATCGTGACCGGTTACGAGCGTGCCTCGGGCACCATCCTCGACGCCAACCTGACCGGCCTGATCGTCGGTGTGGCGCTGTTCGCATTCGGTACCGGTCCGCTGAAGGGCTTCGCGCTGACCATGATCATCGGTATTTTCGCCTCCATGTTCACCGCGATCACCGTGTCGCGTGCGCTGGCGACGCTGATCTACGGCCGCCGCAAGAAGCTCCAGAACGTGGCCATCTGACGGGACGACACGCACATGAAACTGTTTCCGCTGCACATCCTCCCGAACGACACCAAGATCGACTTCATGCGCTGGCGCCATGTCGCGATGGTCGTCACGGTCATCGTGTTCCTGGCCTCGGTCGCCATCATCGGCGTCAAGGGCTTCAACTACGCCCTGGACTTCACCGGCGGCACGCTGATCGAAGCCCGCTTCGACAAGGCGGTGGACGTCGAGCAGGTCCGCGCCAAGCTCGAGCAGAACGGCTTCGAAGGCGCCCAGGTGCAGAGCGTCGGTGGCAACACCGACCTGCTGATCCGCCTGGCCCCGCATGGTGAGCACGCTGCCGGTACCGGCGACGCCGCACACGAGGACAAGGCCACCGCCGCAGCCGTGGTGAAGGCGCTGTCCACCGCCGACAACCAGGCCACCGTGCTCCGCAACGAGTTCGTGGGTCCGCAGATCGGCAAGGACCTGGCGATGAATGGCCTGTACGCCACCATCTTCATGCTGGCCGGCTTCCTGATCTACATCGCGGTTCGCTTCGAGTGGAAGTTCGCGGTCACCGCCAGCATCGTGGCGATGTTCGACCTGATCGTGACGGTCGCTTACGTGTCCCTGCTGGGCCGTGAGTTCGACCTGACCGTGCTGGCCGGCCTGCTGTCGGTGATGGGCTTTGCGATCAACGATCTGATCGTGGTCTTCGACCGCGTCCGCGAGAACTTCCGCAGCCTGCGCGTGGACTCGATGGAAGTGCTGAACCGTTCGATCAACCAGACGCTGTCGCGTACGGTGATCACTGCGGTGATGTTCTTCCTGTCGGCGCTTGCCCTGTACATGTACGGCGGCAGCTCGATGGAAGGCCTGGCCGAGACGCACATGATCGGTGCGGTGATCGTGGTGCTGTCCTCGATCCTGGTGGCGGTGCCGATGCTGACGATCGGTTTCCTGCGCGTCAGCAAGCAGGACCTGCTGCCGAAGGCGAAGGACGTCGAGGCCCTGGCCCGTCGCCCGTAAGCACCTGCTGCCTGCAGCACACAGAGAACCCCGCGCAAGCGGGGTTTTTTGTTGGCAGGGCTGGTACGCGTCATCGCATGCGCGCTGTCGCTCCCACGCTTCGCTGCGCGAACCGTGGGCCCCACTTACCAGCTCCCAGACCCCCGCCGCTTCGCGGCCGCCCCCTGACTCAGGGGGCTCTGCCCCAGATCGTTTCCTGCGGCTGTTGGTAGGTGTCGACCTTGGTCGACACATCTGTCAGATATTGAACAATCAAGATGGGGTCAGATCCGTTTTCCTTCGGAAAACGGATCTGACCCCCAAGAACTGCCCTGACAGATCGCGGAAATCTGTCGAAGGCGGGGTGGGTCCGGTTGCGGGGGCGTGAGCGCCATGGATGGCGCGACCGAGCCTCCAGGGACGGATTCACGGCGTCCCCCGCAACCGGACCCACCCCGCCAACCCACAGGAACCCAGCTTTTGACGTTGACGTTGCTCCGGCCTCTGCAGGTGCAGGGCGCAGCCCTGCAAAAAGAAACCCCACCCTACGCCAGCGTCGGTTGTGCAATCTTCCCCCGCGCACTACGATCCTGCGGTTCGCGCGCGCAGGCGCGCGCCCGTATTCCTGCTGAGCGCCCCGCGCGCCGCATCTGCCAACCCGAGGTATCCATGGTCATCAAACCGCGCGTCCGCGGCTTCATCTGCGTCACCACCCACCCGACCGGCTGCGAGGCCGCGGTCAAGCAGCAGATCGACTACATCCGCGCACGCCCGCCGATCCAGAACGGCCCGAAGCGCGTGCTGGTGATCGGCGCCTCCACCGGCTACGGCCTGGCCGCACGCATTACTGCCGCCTTCGGCAGCGGTGCTGCGACGCTGGGCATTTTCTTCGAGCGTCCGGGCAGCGAGAGCAAGCCGGGTACTGCGGGCTGGTACAACTCGGCTGCGTTCCACAAGTACGCCGACGAAGCCGGCCTGTACGCCAAGAGCATCAACGGCGATGCCTTCTCCGATGAAGTGAAGGCGAAGACCATCGAGATGATCAAGGCCGACCTCGGCCAGGTCGACCAGGTCGTCTACAGCCTGGCCGCGCCGCGCCGCAAGCACCCGAAGACCGGCGAGATCATCAGCTCCACGCTGAAGCCGATCGGCGAGCAGATCACCCTGCGCGGCCTGGATACCGACAAGGAAGTAATCACGGAAACCACCCTGCAGCCGGCGACCCCGGAAGAGATCGCTGGCACCGTCGCGGTCATGGGTGGCGAAGACTGGCAGATGTGGATCGATGCGCTGGCTGACTCCGGCGTGCTGGCCAATGGCTGCACCACCACCGCCTTCACCTACGTGGGCGAAGAGATCACCCAGGCGATCTACTGGAATGGCTCGATCGGTGCGGCCAAGAAGGACCTGGACACCAAGGTGCTGGGCCTGCGCGAGAAGCTGGCCAAGATCGGTGGCGACGCGCGCGTGTCGGTGCTGAAGGCCGTGGTCACCCAGGCCAGCTCGGCCATTCCGACCATGCCGCTGTACCTGTCGCTGTTGTTCAAGGTAATGAAGGAAAAGGGCACCCACGAGGGCTGCATCGAACAGCTCGACGTGCTGTACGACATCCTCTACGGCGGCAAGGCCGAGGGCGTGGCGGTCGATCGCCTGCGCCATGACCTGGTCGACGGTGATGGTCATGCCGTCGCGCTGGTCGATGACGAAGGCCGCCTGCGTGCCGACTACAAGGAAATGGCCGCGGACGTGCAGGGCAAGGTGGTCGCGCTGTGGCCGCAGGTGACCAACGAGAACCTGTACGAGATCAGCGATCTGGCCGGCTACAAGGCCGACTTCCTGCGCCTGTTCGGTTTTGGCGTGGAGGGCGTCGACTACGAGGCTGACGTCAATCCGGACGTGAAGATTGAAAACCTGGTCGACATGACCTGATCAACGAAGAGGCCGGCGAAAGTCGGCCTTCTCTTTGGGTGGTGCCGGCCGCTGGCCGGCAATCCCGGCTACCTGAGGTTGCCGGCCAGCGGCCGGCACTACCATCGGTCATCCGAACTCGAAACCCATCTCCGGCAACGCCGGGCCGACGAAGTCGCCCTGCACATAGTCCACGCCGGCACTGAACAGCAGGGTCATCGAATTGGCATCGCTGACGAACTCGGCGATGGTGCGGATGCCGGCTTCCTGCGCGCGCGCGGTGATCTGGCTGATGCGATCGATGTTCTCGCGGGTGGCTGCCAGGTCGCTGGTGAAGCCACGATCCAGCTTGAGGAACTGTGGCTGGAAGTGGGCCAGCAGCTGGAAGGAATCCAGCCCCGAGCCGAACTGCTCCAGGCCGATGCGGCAGCCCAGTGGAGCCACCTCGGCGAGGAACTGCTGCGCACTGCGCAGGTGGGTGAACACCTTCGCTTCCGGCGCGTGCAGCCACAGCCGCTCGCCGGGCACGCCCTGTGCCTGCAGCTCGCGGCGCAGGGTGGCAATCATCTGCGGGTCATCGAACGATTCCGGGGTGACCTTCACCAGCACCTGCGTGGCATGGCCGTCACGTGCACGCTGGCCCAGCACCGCGATGGCCCGTGACACCACCCAGCGGTTGATGTCGGCCAGCAGGCCGTGTTCCTCCGCGATACCGAGGAACGCGGTCGGGCTCAGCAGTTCGCCGTTGTGCTCCAGGCGCAGATACGCCTCGTACAGCTCCAGTGACTCGCCCTGCAGGTTCAGCACCGGCTGGTAGTGCAGCTGGAAGCCATCACCGGCCAGCGCTTCACGGATACGGGCGACCCAGCGCAGGACGCGCTCTTCCTCCACGCGGTCGGCGGCGGCCGGATCGAAGATGCGGCAGGTGTTGCCCAGTTCGGCTGCGGCCTGCGTGCATTCACTGGCGCGCGCCAGCACCTGGCCGATGCTGGCGATCTTCTCGCCCACCTGCACGCCACCGATGCTGACCGTCACCGTCGCCGAGCGCGCGCCGATGCTGAAGACGTGTGCGGCGTAGGCTTCGCGGATGCGCTCGGCCAGTGCCACGGTCTGCGCGTAGGGCCCGGCCTGCAGCACGGCGAAATTGTGTTCGCCGAAGCGGGCCAGCTGCGCGTCTTCGCCAACGACCTCGGCCAGCAGCGCGGCGAGCGCGCCGATCAGGGTGTCGGCCGACGCCAGGCCGATGTCGGGCAGCAGGCGCGCATAGTGGTCCGGCTCGATCAGCAGCAGGCCGAACTGGCCCTCGCTGCGTCCGGCCTGGGCTACAGCGCTCTCCAGCTGCAGCATGAAGGTCGGGCGGTTGAGCAGGCCGGTGACCTGGTCGCGCTGGCGCAGGTCCTCGACCTCGCGCGCCAGCTCCGGATCGAATTCCATGCGGCGGCGGAGCACCACCTGCAGGCAGGATTCGCCCTCGTAGGTGGCGGCCGTGAATTCCATTGTCGCCGGGAACGCACTGCCATCCTCGTGACGGGCATCAAGCTGGTACTGCGGCGGCGGTGCTTCGCCACGGCTGAGGCCCTTCAGCAGCTGCTTGAAGCCTTCCACGTGCTGGGCGGCGACCATGTCCAGCAGCGAGATGCCCTCGATGTCGTCGAAATGCTCGTAACCGAACATCTCCAGATAGGCATCGTTGGCGCGGATGTGCATGCCTTCATGCACGTAGGCGATGGGATCGCGCGAGGAGGCGATCAGCGCGTCGCAGCGGCGCTCGGTTTCGCGCATCTGCGCTTCGATGCGGCGCAGGCCGCGACGCGCCTGCAGGTCCACCCACTGGTCACGGACCACGGCGAGCAGATGCTCCGGGCGTTGGCGCAGGGCGAGGGCGCGGATGCCGTGGCTGCTGGCCTGCACCAGTTCGTCCTCGTCGATGCGCTCGGCCAGCAGCACCAGCGGAATGTCCTTGCCGCTGGCGGCGATGTGCTGGGCCACCAGCGGCAGCGGGATGCCCGGCGAGGGTGAGACCAGCACCAGGTCGATGGCCTGGCTGGCCAGCACCTGGGCCAGCTCGGCCGCATCCTGTGGGCGCCACGGGCGCACCGCGATGCCGCTGTTGCGCAGGGTGCTGACGATGGCTTCGGCATTTTCGCCGCTGTCATCGACGATCAGCAGGCGGATGGTGATGTCGTTCGCGTTCTGCATGCACTGCTCCCCAATCTGCGAATCTAGATACACGATGCGCGGCGAACCGTCCATGCGCGCACCCCTTGCGCGCATCGAACGGCGATGTGGTTCACACCACGCCGCCGGCCGCGTGGCCGCTGGCCCAGGCCCACTGGAAGTTGTAGCCGCCCAGCCAGCCGGTCACATCCAGCACCTCGCCGACGAAATGCAGGCCGGGCACGCGCTTGGATTCCATCGTCGAGGACGAGACCTCGGCGGTATCCACGCCGCCCAGGGTGACCTCGGCGGTGCGGTAGCCTTCAGTGCCGCTGGCCACCAGCGGGAATGCGCCCAGCAGCTGCGCGGCCTGGCGCAGCACCGGCTCGTCCAGCTGGCGCACCGGGCGGTCGGGCAGCCAGTGCTCGCACAGGCGCTGCGCCAGCCGCTTCGGCAGCACCTCGCCCAGTACCGTACGCAGTTCTGCGGCAGGCCGCTCGCGCTTCATCTGGCGCAGCCACTCGCCGGCATCCTGGCCGGGCAGCAGGTCCAGCTCCAGCGCATCGCCGGGTTGCCAGAACGAGGAGATCTGCAGGATCGCCGGGCCACTCACGCCGCGATGGGTCAGCAGCATGAAGTTCTGGAAGCTCTTTCCGTTGCAGCGCGCCTCGATGGGGAGAGCGACGCCGCTGAGATCGGCCAGTCGTTCCTGGTGCTTGCCGCTGAGCGTCAGCGGCACCAGGCCGGCGCGGGTCGGCAGCACCTGGTGGCCGAACTGTCGGGCAATCTCGTAGCCAAAGCCGGTGGCGCCCATGCTCGGAATCGACAGGCCGCCGGTGGCGACCACCAGCGAGGCGCAATGGAACAGGCCCTGCGTGGTGTGCACGCGGAAGCCGTCGCTGCCGTGCTCGATGCGCTGCACACTGCAGTCCGTGCGGACCTGCACGCCTGCTGCCTGGCATTCGTCCACCAGCATCTTCACGATCTGCTTGGACGAGATGTCGCAGAACAGCTGGCCCAGTTCCTTCTCGTGGTAGGCGATGCCGTGCTTGCTGACCAGCTCGATGAAGTGCCAGGGCGTGTAGCGGGCCAGCGCCGACTTGCAGAAGTGCGGGTTGGCCGACAGGAAGTTGGCCGGGGTGGTACCGGTGTTGGTGAAGTTGCAGCGGCCACCGCCGGACATCAGGATCTTCTTGCCAACCTTGTTGGCATGGTCGATCACCTGCACCTGGCGGCCGCGCTGGCCGGCGGTGATCGCGGTCATCAGCCCGGCCGCACCGGCGCCGATGACCACCACATCGCAGCGGATCGTGCTCATGCCTTGGCGCGCTTGCGCCAGTTCGGGATCACGTCGAGCTGCATCTGATCGTTGAGCAGCTGCACCTCGCCATCCTGGATCAGTACGCTCCAGCGCATGGCGCGCTGGATCTGCTGGCCCCAGCGCTCGACGAATTCACCGTCCAGATCAACCACCGAGAGATTGTCGAAGCGCGCCAGGCCCTTGCCCTGCTTGCTCCACCAGATCTCCGAGGCGTTGCCGCCGTAGTTGACCACCTGCACCTGGCGGCTGCGGTTGCTGGCCTTGCGGATGCGCGATTCGTCCGGATGGCCCAGGTCGATCCATTGCAGGATGTCGCCGGTGTAGTCGTGTTCCCACAGATCGGGCTCGTCATCGGTGCTCAGGCCGCGGCCGAATTCGAGGCGGTCGCCGGCATTGAGGGCGAAGGCGAGCAGGCGCACCATCAGGCGTTCGTCGGTCTCGGACGGATGCTGGGCCAGGGTCAGGTTGTGGGTCGCGTAGTAACCGCGATCCATGTCGCTGATCTGCAGTTCGGCCTTGCGGATGGTGGCAGTAAGAGCCATGGGGGATCCGTGGACTAAAGACGACAATGATAGAGGTTTGCTCCAGGGGTGTCCGTTGCCGGGCTGTCTGTGGGGCGTCAACGTGGCACGCTTGCACTCCTTTCCGCCGCAGGAGTGGCTCCGATGACCCTGCCCAGCCGCTTGCAGTTGCCGCCCGGCCATTGGCCGAGCCTGCTCGATGGCCTGTGCGCGCGCTTCCCGCGCATCGACCGCGCGCAGTGGCAGGACCGTTTCGCCCGTGGGCGTGTACAGGACGCGCGGGGCAGGGTGCTGGCGGCAGACATGCCCTGGCAGGTGGGGCTGGAAATCCAGTACTTCCGCGAAGTTGCCGACGAGCCGGTGATTCCCTTCGCCGAGAGCATCCTGCATCTGGATGCGCACCTGCTGGTCGCCGACAAGCCGCACTTCCTGCCGGTGACGCCGGCCGGTGGCTATGTGAGCGAAACCCTGCTGGCTCGCCTGGTCGCACGCACCGGCAACACCGAGCTGGCGCCGTTGCACCGCTTGGATCGGCTGACCGCCGGCCTGGTGCTGTTCTCGACCCAGGCAGCCACGCGTGACGCGTATCAGCGGCTGTTCCGCGAGCGGCGCATCGAGAAGAGCTATGAGGCGCTGGCACCGGCGCTGCCCGGGCTGGCGTTTCCGCTGCAGCGGGACAGCCGGCTGGTGCCGGGCGAACCGTTCTTCCGCATGGCCGAAGTGCCGGGAGAGCCCAATGCACGCAGCCGGATCGAGCCGATCGAGGCCGAGGGGCCGATCTGGCGCTACCGGCTGCGGCCGGAAACCGGCCGCAAGCACCAGCTGCGCGTACACATGGCGATGCTGGGCGCTCCGATCGTGGGTGATGACCTGTATCCGCAGCTGATGCCGCGCCTGGCCGGGGCCATCGAGCCCCCCCTGCAGCTGCTTGCACAGGGGCTGGCCTTCGACGATCCATTGAGCGGGGAGCCCAGGCGGTTCAGCAGCCAGCGCCGCCTGTGCCTGCCCGGCCTGGGCGGGTAGGGCCGTTCAGCGAACCGGGCGTCGCGCCAGCCAGCGGTCCAGTTCGGCGGCGAACAGCTGTCGGTCACGGGGTCCCAGCGGCGGTGGGCCCCCGGTCTGCACCCCGGCGCCGCGCAGCTCTTCCATGAAATTGCGCATCGACAGCCGCTCGGCCATGTTGTTCGGGGTGTACAGCTGGCCGCGTGGGTTCAATGCCACGGCCTTCTTTTCCAGCACCAGTGCGGCCAGCGGGATGTCCTGGGTGACCACCAGGTCACCGGCGGCGACCCGCTCGACGATGGCGCTGTCGGCCACGTCCAGGCCCTGGGGCACCTGGATCGAGCGCAGCCAACGCGACGGCGGGGTCCGGATCCACTGGTTGGCAACCAGGGTCAGTTCGATCCCGACCCGTTCAGCGGCCCGGAACAGGATGTCGCGAATGACGCCAGGGCAGGCGTCCGCGTCCACCCAGATGCGGGGGAGGGCGGGTTCAGCTTGGGTTTCAGCTTCAGTCATTTACCCAGTGTAGGGTAGGAAAATCCTGAATGGGGACTCGGGCTTAGCCTCGATCAGCTGCCAGCCCTTGTCACGCCTAGCGGCCGGGGCCTGCCCATGAACGTCCGGGCTATCGCTTTTTGCAGAAAACACGCGTATCGTTCGTCCCACTGTGTTTGCTAGGGTCACCGTGAATCGTGGCCTGGTGCAGTTGATCTCACGATCCGCTCATCGATCCGCTTTACCAACGCCTGCAACTCAGTCTCGGCCCCGATACCCGGTGGCTGCGATTTTTTCAACATGTGTTTCAGGAGTTAGTCAAATGTCTGATCGTCAGACCGGCACCGTCAAGTGGTTCAACGACGCCAAGGGCTTCGGCTTCATCACCCCGGAAAGCGGCCCGGACCTGTTTGTGCACTTCCGTGCCATCCAGGGCACCGGCTTCAAGACCCTGCAGGAAGGCCAGAAGGTTACCTTCATCGCCGTCCAGGGTCAGAAGGGTATGCAGGCTGACCAGGTGCAGGCGGTCTAATCCGTCTGCTACCGTTTGGTAGCCAGAACGCCGGAAGCGAAAGCTTCCGGCGTTTTTTATTGCCTGCTGCTTTGTAGAGTCGAGCTTGCTCGACTGTCTCTGGAAAGCAGTCGAGCAAGCTCGACTCTACAAAGGGCATGCAGCTGGCGCGGTACGATGCAGGTCTTCCCAAGGATCGTACCCATGCGCATCGTCCATCACCTGGAAAACTCCCGTTCCCTGCGCGTGCTGTGGATGCTGGAGGAGCTGGGGCTGGACTACGAACTGCGCCGTTATCCGCGTGATCCGAAGACGCTGCTGGCGCCGCCGGAACTGCGCAACGTGCATCCACTGGGCAAGTCGCCGGTACTGCAGGATGGCGAACTGGTACTGGCCGAGTCCGGCGCGATCCTCGACTACCTCGCGGACCGCTACGACACCCAGCGCCAGCTGTCGCCGTCGCCGATGCCGGCCGATGGTGCCGAGCGCATCGCCTACCGCTACTGGCTGCACTACGCCGAAGGTTCGGCGATGCCGCCGCTGCTGCTGACTCTGGTGATGGGCCGCATCCGCAACGCGCCGATGCCGTTCTTCGTACGCCCGATCGCTCGGAGCATCGCCGACAAAGCCGAGCAGGGCTTCATCGGCCCACAGCGACGCCTGCACCTGGACTGGATGGAGCGCCGCCTGGCCGAAAGTCCGTGGTTTGCCGGCGAGCGCTTCAGTGCGGCCGACATCCAGATGAGCTTCCCGATCCAGGCCGCTGCCGCGCGCGGTAGTGGCCTCGACGACAAGCCGGCACTGCGTGGCTTCCTCAAGCGTATCGGTGAGCGCCCGGCCTACCAGCGTGCCGAGGCCCACGGCGGCCACCTGCAGGCGCTCAGCGGCAATTGAGGCGGGCGTCCGTCGCCCCCATCTTCAGCACCATGGATACCGACAGCCCCCGTTTCGACAACCGCCTGCTGCATGCCCTGCCGGGCGACCCTGAATCCGGCCCGCGCCGCCGCGAAGTGCTGGGCGCGGCCTGGTCGCCGGTGATGCCGACCCCGGTGACGGCGCCCACGCTGCTGGCCTGGGCGCCGGACGTCGCCGCGATGCTCGGCTTCGATACCGCTGAGGTCGAGAGCGAAGGTTTCGCGCGTGTATTCGGTGGCAACGCACTGTATGCAGGCATGCAGCCATGGGCCGCCAACTACGGTGGCCATCAGTTCGGCCACTGGGCCGGGCAGCTCGGCGACGGCCGCGCGATCTCGCTGGGCGAGCTGGTCGCACCGGATAGCCGCCACTGGGAGCTGCAGCTGAAGGGGGCCGGACCGACGCCGTATTCGCGCGGCGCCGATGGGCGCGCAGTGCTGCGCTCGTCGATCCGCGAATTCCTGTGCAGCGAGGCGATGCACCACCTGGGTGTGCCGACCACCCGCGCGTTGTCGCTGGTCGGTACCGGCGAGGACGTGGTGCGTGACATGTTCTATGACGGCCATCCGCGTGCCGAGCCCGGCGCCATCGTATGCCGGGTGTCGCCGTCGTTCCTGCGCTTCGGCTCGTTCGAGCTGCCGGCGTCGCGCGGGGAAACCGCGTTGCTGCAGCAGCTGGTCGATGCCTGCATCGCACGTGATTTCCCGGAACTGAAAGGGCAGGGTGAGGCGCTGTATGGCGACTGGTTTGCGCAGATCGCGGTGCGCACTGCCGAGATGATCGCGCACTGGATGCGCGTCGGCTTCGTGCATGGCGTGATGAACACCGACAACCTGTCCGTGCTCGGCCTCACGCTCGACTACGGTCCCTACGGCTGGGTCGAGGACTTCGACCCGGAGTGGACGCCGAACACCACCGACGCGCAGGGCCGCCGCTACCGCTTCGGCACCCAGCCGCAGGTGGCGTACTGGAACCTGAGCCGATTGGCGCAGGCGTTGTCGCCGTTGTTTGCCGATGTGGCACCGCTGCAGGCCGGTCTGGCGGCCTACCAGTCCACCTTCGTGGCCTGCACGCGCCGCGACGCCGCAGCCAAGCTCGGTCTGGCCGCGGCCGACGATGACGACCTGCAGCTCTACCTGCGCTGGCAGCAGCTGATGCAGGACGGTGCCATGGACATGACCCTGGCCTGGCGCGCGCTGATGCGTATCGACCCGGCGGCACCGGATGCGGCGCTGCTGGACGCGGTGTACTACGACCAGACGCGCCAGCAGGCGGTGCAGGCGCCGTTGCAGCAGTGGCTGCAGGACTACGCGGTGCGTTTGCAGGCCGATCCGTTGTCGGCCAGCGAACGCACGGCGAAGATGGCCGCGGCCAATCCGCTGTATGTGCTGCGCAACTGGCTGGCGCAGGAAGCCATCGATCGTGCAGAGCAGGGCGACCTCGGTGGCGTTCACGCACTGCAGGACGTGCTGCGCGCCCCGTACACCGAGCGCGCCGGGCTGGAACACTTCGCAGGCAAGCGCCCGGCGTGGGCGGACAATCGCGCCGGCTGCTCGATGCTGTCCTGCAGTTCCTGAGGGTGGGTTTCGGCAGGGCTGCGCCCTGCACCCGCAGAGGCCACCGCAACAGCCAGAGCAAAAGCTGGATTCCGTGGTTTGGCGGGGCGGTGTCGGAGTGCGGGGACGCCGCAAGTACGTCCG
>NZ_JAOCFV010000055.1:0-28559 GCF_029842145.1 Stenotrophomonas sp. GD03794 | reverse complement strand
CACGCCCCCGCAACCGGACCCACCCCGCCTTCGACAGATCTCTGCTGCTGTTGGTGGGTGTCGACCTTGGTCGATACGGGGTCGGATCCCGTTGCTACGCAACGGGCTCTGACCCGGATTTTCAGTTGATGGGGTCAGAGCCGTTTTCCGTTGGAAAACGGATCCGACCCTGCGCGGCTCAGGCGCCGCTGGCCACGGGGCGGCTGCTGTCGCTCACCCAACCGCTCCACGAATCGGCGTAGATGCGCGCGCCAGACAGGCCCGCCGTTTCCATCGCCAGCAGCAGGTGGCAGGCGGTCACGCCGGAGCCGCACATCAGCACCACCTGCTGTGGATCGCGGTTGCCGATCACGCCCTGCAGTTCGGCCCGTAGCTCCTGTGGGTCGCGCAGGTGGCCGTCGAGTACGTTCAATGCGAACGGGCGGTTGACCGCGCCCGGCACGTGGCCAGCGACCGGATCCAGCGGCTCGACGTCGCCGCGGAAGCGTTCACCCGCGCGTGCATCGACCAGCCAACCGGGTGCATGCTTCAAGCGTGAAGTGATTTCATCGGCATTGGCGATCTGGGTGGTGTCGAAGCGGCCCGGGTAAGTTGGCAGCGCGGTGACTTCGCCCTGCCCGGTTGCCAGCGTGTGACCGGCGGCCTGCCAGGCGGCGATGCCGCCGTCGAGCACGGCCACCTTGCTGTGCCCGATCAGGCGCAGCAGCCACCACAGGCGCGCGGCGGCCATGCTGCCATCGCTGCCGTCGTAGACCACCACCTGGGTGTCGGGACCGATGCCCCACTGGCCCAGTTTCGCGGCGAAGGCATCGCTGTCCGGCAGCGGGTGACGGCCGTGGCCACTGCGGGTCAGATCCGACAGGTCCCGATTGAGGTCGGCATACACCGCGCCCGGAACATGCCCCGCCAGATACTGGCCGATACCCGCCTGCGGATCGGCCAGCGAGGAACGTGCATCGACCACGCGTACGGCGGTACTGGCAGTAGCACGTGCGTCGACCACGCGAACGCCCTCGCCCAATGCAGCGGCCAGGGTGGCGACATCGACCAGGGTGGTCCACGGCGGATCGATCGGCTTCATTGCACTTGCTCCAGGCGGCGACGCAGGTTGTAGAGGATGGCGGCGGTGGCGCCCCAGATGCGCTGGCCGGGCCAGCCATATTCGAGGACGTGGCGGACGCGGCCGCGATGATTGATTTCGACCTGGTGCAGGTTGTCGGCTGCCATCAGGTAATCGAGCGGCACTTCAAACACTTCGGCCACTTCACTGGGCTGCGGCACCGGTACGAAATCCGGATCAACCACGGCCACCACCGGCGTGACCCGGTAGCCGGTGATCGTCACGAAGGGATCGAGATAGCCCAGCGCCTGCACCTGGCCGGGCGCCAATGCGATTTCCTCCTGGCTCTCGCGCAGTGCAGCGGCCAACGCATCGCGGTCATCGGGTTCGGTGCGGCCACCGGGGAAACCGACCTGGCCACCATGGGTACGCAGGGTTTCGGTGCGCCGTGTAAGAATCACCTGCGCACCGTTGGCGCGCGGCACGATGCCCGCCAGCACGGCGGCTTCCACCGGGGGCCCGGGCGGCAGCAGATCGATCAGTTCGCTACGGTTCCAACCGTCGCCGGCCGGCGGCTCGGCCAATGGATGCAGCGCGCGCATCAAGCGTTCGTGGTCGGCCAGCGAACCGCGCAGTGATTGCTGCAGTTGTTGGCGCAGCGGTTGCACGCGATGCAGGATGCGGCTGCGCTCGTCGTTGCTCATCGACGACCACCGTGCGATTTCATCGATGTGCCGCCCGCAGCCGGTGCATTGCCGGCCTGGATCCAGCGTGCACACTCCGATGCAGGGACTTGCGACAACACGCGCCGTTTCTTCCATTGTTTGCACTCGGCAACAGTAGCGCGATCGGGCTGAATTTGCGCGGGGTCAATCTGCGGTGCGTGGCAGCGTCGCGCTCCGCGCAAACAAAAACGCGCCGGTGGGATCACCGGCGCGTTTCGTTCACGGCTTCGATTTACTTGACGCTGACCAGCTTGATCTCGAACTGCACAGCCACGTTCGGCGGGAACGGGGTGCGCGGGTCGGCACCGTAGGCCTGGTCCGGCGGCAGCGTGACTTCCCACTTAGAGCCAGCCGGCATCTGCAGCAGGGTCTCGCGCATGGCCTTCATTTCGACTTCGCTGACCTTGATCGACGGAATCTGCTGGGCCGGGCGGGCTTCGGTCGGGCGCTGGCCGTACGGGAACGGACCGGCCACTTCCAGCTGCACGGTGCTGGCCTGGGTCGGCTTGGCGCCCTTGCCGGCTTCGATCACGCGGTACTGGACGCCGCTCGGCAGGGACTGCACGCCGGCCTTGGCCTTGTTTGCCGCGATGAACTGATCGCTCTTGGTCTTGTTTTCGGCAGCAGCCTTTTCGTACTCGGCCTTGGCAGCCTGGGCACGGCCTTGCTCGCGCTTCTGGAACGCTTCAACGGCCGGCTTCAGCTGCTCGGCGGTGATCGCCGGCTGCTTCTTGGCGTAGGCGTCCTGCAGGCCCTTCACCACCGAGTTGATGTCCAGCTGCTCACCACGACCGGTCAGCTCCGCCAGGTTGTTGCCGTAGTCGTAACCGAAGTAGTAGCTCAGCTTGCCCTTTTCGGACGAGACGTCCTGGGCGAAGGCATTGCCCGTCAGGGCCAGGGCCGCGACGGCGACCGCGATAGAACGCAACTTCATCAAACAGTTCTCCAGGGGTGGTAACTCAGGGACGTTCTGCGCCGCCCTGAGGCGACGGGTTAGGATAACGGGCACAACGTGTAACCGCTACTCACGATGCAGGCTAAGACCCGTCTGCGTTCGCGGAGTTCAATCTCACTTTTTTTTAACGTTTCAGGAGTTTTCCCCGTGGCCGATGCCCTGATCGCCGTCGCCGACGACGGCGCCATCCGCACCGTGACCGTCCAGCGCCCGGACAAGCTCAACGCCTTGAATGCCGCGACCCTGCAGGCGCTGGCCGAGGCGTTCAGCGCCGCCGCCGCCGACCCGGAGGTGCGTGTGGTGGTGCTGACCGGTGCCGGCCCTAAGGCCTTCGTGGCCGGTGCCGACATCGCCGAGATGAACACTCTCAGCGCGGTTCAGGGACGTGATTTCTCGCTGCTGGGCCAGGCCCTGATGCGCCAGATCGAACGCATGCCCAAGCCGGTGATCGCGCGCGTGAACGGCTTCGCCCTGGGCGGCGGGCTGGAGCTGGCGATGGCCTGCCATCTGCGCATTGCTGCCGATACGGCCAAGGTCGGGCAGCCGGAGATCAACCTCGGCCTGATTCCCGGCTTCGGTGGCAGCCAGCGCCTGCTGCGCCTGTGCGGCCGCGCCGCCACCCTGGAGCTGTGCCTGCTGGGTGCACCGATCAACGCCGCGCGTGCGCTGGAACTGGGCATCGTCAACGAGGTGGTGCCGGCCGACGCGCTGGACAACCGTGTGCAGGACATCGCCCGCCAGCTGGCACGCTCGGCCCCGCTGGCCCTGCGTGGGCTGCTCGACGCGGTACACGTGGGCGGCGAATGCAGCCTGGAGGCTGGGCTGGAGTACGAAAGCGCGCAGTTCGGCCTACTGTTCGCCACCGAAGACATGCGCGAGGGCACCAGCGCCTTCCTGCAGCGCCGCCCACCGGCCTTCCAGAACCGCTGACGCCATGGCATCCCGACCCAACCCCGCGCAGCTGTTCGCCCGGGTCCAGGCAGACGATCTCGATGGCGCCCTGCAGGCCGGACTGATGGACTACGTCGCCCGTGCCGGCGACGAACAGCTGCTGCCCGGCCACCCGGACCTTCCACGACGCCTGCAGCAGGCGCAGCAGCAGCTGCACGCGGCCTGGGCCGCACGCGAACGCTACCGTGCCCGTGCCGTGCGCCTGGCCCGCCGCGAGGCCGAACGCGATGCGCGACGCACGCCGGCCCCGGCGCCGGACGTGAAGCCCGCCCTGCCCCCGGCCGCCGCCGCCATCCTCGCCCGGGCCAAGGCCCGCGCCACCGGCAAGGAGCAGTAATGGCCACTGCGAAGAAAACCGCGCGTGCACCGGCGCGCCGTGGCGGCGTGATGCCGCGCGCCGATGTGGTGGAAATGTTCACCCGTCTGCGCGAACTCAATCCGCACCCGAAGACCGAACTGGAGTACAGCTCGCCGTTCGAACTGCTGGTGGCGGTCGCGTTGTCGGCGCAGGCCACCGACGTCGGCGTCAACAAGGCCACGCGCCGTTTGTTCCCGGTGGCCAACACGCCGGCGAAGATCCTCGCCCTGGGCGAAGACGGCCTGAAGCAGTACATCGCCACCATCGGCCTGTTCAACGCCAAGGCGAAGAACGTGATTGCCACCTGCGCGATCCTGCTGCAGAAGTACGGCGGCGAAGTACCGCGCGACCGCGAAGCACTGGAAGCCCTGCCCGGTGTCGGCCGCAAGACTGCCAACGTGGTGCTCAACACGGCCTTCGGCGAACCGGTGATGGCGGTGGACACGCATATCTTCCGCGTCTCCAACCGCACCGGCCTGGCCCCGGGCAAGAATGTGCGCGAAGTGGAAGACAAACTGGTGAAGGTGATTCCGGCCGAGTTCCTGCTCGACGCGCATCACTGGCTGATCCTGCACGGACGTTATGTGTGCAAGGCGCGCAAGCCGGATTGCCCGGGCTGCGTGATCGCCGACCTGTGCCGGTTCAAGGAAAAGACCCCGGCCGAGGCGTGACGGCATTCGTGTTGTGACGAAACGAAGACGGCGGGCACAAGGCCCGCCGTCTTCGTTTGTAGACAAGGGTGCTTCAGGAGATCAGAACGACAGGTCGCCCCAGACGCCGAATTCCTTGGTCTTGTCGTTCTTCTTGTCGCCGGCGTTGGCCAGGTGCGTGTACTTGTACACGGTCGACAGCTTGAGGTTCTTCATGACCGGGAACTCGACGCCGACGTTCCAGTACTTGTCGCTCAGGGTCGGGTCCAGGGTCTTGCTGACGTCGGTGTCATCGTAACGACCGAACACGTTGATGCCGCCGTCGGTGACGCGCACGCTGCCCCACACCGACCAGCCGCTGGTCTTGTCGGTGGCAACGGTCATCACGTTGTTGAGGTTCTTGGCCTGGAAGTACTCGCCACCGACGCGGAAGTCGCTGCTGGCGTAGGCGACCATCGCGTTGGCGCGGGTGTAGGTGTTCTCGGCGCTCTGGATGTCGGTTTCCTTGCCCAGCTTGCCGCTGTAGCCACCGACGGCGACCACGAAGTTCTCGTTCGGGGTGTAGGCCACGCGGCCTTCCACGTCCATGCCCTTGCTGCGGGTCGGGTTCTTGTAGCCGGCGCCGGACACGACCGAGACCGCGTAGTTGAAGTTGTTGCCCAGGTTGCCGAAGCCATGCAGGCCCCAGTCGGACGAGTTGCCGTACTTCAGTCGGTCGGTCAGGGTGTTCTCGACATAGCGCATGCCATAGAACTTCTCGACATACGGAATCCACGGCATATCGGCGGCACCGACGCGCAGGTTGAAGGCCGGGTCGAAGCTGCCCTGCACGTAGGCCTTCTTGACGAACAGTTCGGTGTTGCCGATGGCCGAGCTGTACTGGAAGTCGGTGGTCAGGTTCGCCGACCAGATGTCGTTGAACTTGTGGTCGACGGTCAGGTAGAAGCGCTTGACGTCCAGGCCGGTGCCGCTGGCGGCGGTGTCCTTGCCGTTGCTGGTCTTGTCGATGTTGGTCAGGTCGAAGAACATGCGACCGCCGATCTTGTTGTCATTGACCAGCTTGGCCAGCTTGTCGACGCTGGTCTGGGTCTTCTGCGCACCTTCCAGAGCCTGTGCCTGGGTGATGTTCACTTCGGACTGCGCATCGGACTGCGCCTGCAGCGCCTGCGAATCGTTCTGCAACTGCTGGACCTGGGCCTGCAGCGCAGCGATCTGTGCCTGCAGCTGCTGCAGCTGTGCCTGGGATACGCCCGTGCTGGCGGGGGCTGCGAAGGCGTCGGCGGAAACCAGACCGAGGCTTGCAACGACCGCGGCGGCGAGCAAATGGGAACGCATTTTGGATTTCTCCAGAGGGTTGGAATGGCTTGGGCAGAACGCCACGCCGGCAGGCCGGTCAAGCGTTTTGCGAACATTCCGTTAAAACCATGACAGCCGAATGACAACCTGAGCACCAACCACAGATTTCTTCGTGCGGTCATGCGTACGACTCATTTGCGGGCACATGCTTGTCGATCCCTTGCGGCATATGGCGTCATGTATCAGCGTCTCGGCCCGGACCGACCGCCGCGACGCTCTCACCTGCATCGATGGTTTCGTGTGGATGACGCAGCATCACTGCGGAATGCCAGGCCGGGATGGCATTGACGACCACACTGGGCAGGCCATCAGCGACATATAGAACGTGATCGCAACCGGGCCACGTCCGTCTCCGGTGCATTGGTCAACACGTTGCCCGCAGCACTCAGAACCTTCACGCCCCTGGCTGTGCGGGCGCCGGGCAGCGCTGTAACGGTTGCGTCATACAACGGTCCCTGCGCTGTCATCGAACCGTTATGGAATGTGCGCCGGGCGGGTAACCCCGCATCCCAATCAACCCAGGAGCCACCCCGTGATCCACGCCTTCAAGTCGCGCGTTGCCGTTGCCGTCTTCGCAGCGTCGTCCGTGTTCGCCGCCAACGCCGCTGAAATCACCGGCGCGGGCGCCTCGTTCATCTACCCGGTGATGTCGAAGTGGTCGGCCGACTACAACGCCGCCACCAGCAACAAGGTCAACTACCAGTCGATCGGTTCCGGCGGTGGTATCGCCCAGATCAAGGCCAAGACCGTTGATTTCGGCTCCTCCGATGCTCCGCTGAAGCCGGAAGAACTGGCCGCTTCGGGCCTGGCGCAGTTCCCGTCGGTGATCGGCGGCGTGGTGCCGGTCGTCAACGTGGCCGGCATCGCCCCGGGCGCACTGAAGCTGGACGGCACCGTGCTGGCCAACATCTTCCTGGGCAAGATCAAGACCTGGAACGACCCGGCCATCGCCGCACTGAACCCGGGCGTGACCCTGCCGAGCGCCAAGATCACCGTCGTGCACCGCTCGGATGGTTCGGGCACCACCTTCAACTTCGTCAACTACCTGTCCAAGGTCAGCCCGGAGTGGAAGAGCTCGGTCGGTGAAGGCACCTCGGTCCAGTGGCCGGCCGGCATCGGTGGCAAGGGCAACGAAGGCGTTGCTGCCTACGTGAAGCAGATCAAGGGCGGCATCGGCTACGTCGAACTGTCCTACGCACTGCAGAACAAGCTGTCGTACACCGCGATGAAGAATGCCGCCGGCCGCTTCGTGCAGCCGAGCGATGCGTCGTTCGCCGCCGCCGCTGCCAGCGCCGACTGGGCCAGCGCCAAGGACTTCTACCTGGTGATGACCAACGCCCCGGGCGCCGAGTCCTGGCCGATCACCGCCACCAACTTCATCCTGGTGCACAAGAAGCCGAAGAACGCTGCCAACGGCAAGGCCACCCAGGAGTTCTTCCGCTGGGTCTACAAGAGCGGCGACGCCCAGGCCCGCCAGCTGGACTACGTGCCGCTGCCGGACAGCCTGGTCCGCCAGATCGAGACCTACTGGTCGCAGAACCTGAAGTAAGCAAGCGCGTTCCCCCGCAGGAACGGGATCGGCGGGTCCTCTCTCCCCCGCCGATCCCACCCCGGGCGCGAGATCCTCGAGATCTCGCGCTCTTCTTGTTTTTGTGGGATTGGTCGTGAAGAGCGCTGCGCTTCCAATCTACTGCCCGGAGTCGGCGCAGGGCCCAGCCCGGGACACGCCGTAAACCCGTCCATGGGGGCTCGATCGCGCCATCCATGGCGCGAACGGTCCCGGGCTGGGCCCTGCGCCGACTCTGGACAGTTCATCGGGGGCGCGGTGGGGTCATGGAAGGCAGGAGCAAAGGCAGCAGTGTTTGTAGAGCCGAGCCCATGCTCGGCTGCTTCTGACCTGGCCTCGCGCGCAGCTGAGCGTGGGCTCGGCTGTACCTTGTGCCTGCCGTCATATCGGTGCGCAGATCCGGGGTCTCCGGGGAGCTTCCGAATGGAGGCCAACCCCGTGAAACCCTTGTCAGAACGTGATCCAGGACACCTCTGTCATGGTCGTAATACGGCTGTAACAAAAACATCATTTCATAGCCGCATCCGCCGACGACGTCGGCTCTTCCCCGCTATGGAGTGACCATGAAACTGCACTCGGCCGGCCTTGCCGCCCTTTCCCTGGCCATCGCCCTGGGCCTGTCGGCCTGCGGTGGCGACAAGCAGGCCGCGCAGCAGCCGGCTGCCGACGGTGCCGCCGCCCCGGCCGCTGCCGGTGCCAAGGTGACCGCCGAAGTGTCCGGCGCGGGCGCGTCCTTCATCTTCCCGCTGGTCTCCAAGTGGTCGGCTGACTACAACACCAGCACCGGCGCCAAGATCAACTACCAGTCGATCGGCTCCGGTGGCGGCATCGCCCAGATCAAGGCCGGCACCGTCGACTTCGGCTCCTCCGACAAGCCGCTGAGCAGCGAAGAGCTGGCCCAGGCCGGCCTCGCCCAGTTCCCGTCCGCCATCGGCGGCGTGGTGCCGGTGGTCAACATCGAAGGCCTGGAAGCCGGCAAGCTGCGCCTGAGCGGCGCCCTGCTGGCGGACATCTTCCTGGGCAAGGTCAAGACCTGGAACGACCCGGCCATCGTCGCCGCCAACCCGGGCGTGAAGCTGCCGGACGGCAAGATCACCCTGGTCCACCGTTCGGACGGCTCGGGCACCACCTTCAACTTCTCCAACTACCTGTCCAAGGTCAGCCCGGAATGGAAGAGCAAGGTCGGCGAAGGCACCTCGGTGCAGTGGCCGGACGGCGTCGGTGGCAAGGGCAATGAAGGCGTCGCTTCCTACGTGAAGCAGATCAAGGGCTCGATCGGCTACGTCGAACTGGCCTACGCGCTGCAGAACGGCATGCCGTACACCGCCATGCAGAACGCGGCCGGCAACTGGGTCGAGCCGAGCGCGGAAACCTTCGCCGCCGCGGCTGCCAGCGCCGACTGGGCCAGCGCCAAGGACTTCAACCTGGTCATCACCAACGCGCCGGGCGAGCAGGCGTGGCCGATCACTGCCACCAACTTCATGCTGATGCAGAAGCAGCCGAAGGACGCCAAGCGCAACCAGGACACCCTGGCCTTCTTCAAGTGGGCCTTCGAAAACGGCCAGGCCCAGGCCAACGAGCTGCACTACGTGCCGCTGCCGGCCGAACTGGTCAAGCAGATCGAGGCCTACTGGGCGACCGACCTGAAGTGATGGACACGACGGTGCCCGCCCCGCGCGGGCACCGCCTCTTCCACGCCGTGCCGCCCCGCCCCTTCCTGGCCCTGCCGTCCCCATGAATGCCATCGCCCAGCCTGTAGCCGCCCCGTCCACGCGTGATGCGCGTGATGCCCGCAACGACAAACTGTTCCGATGGGTGCTGGTCGGCACCGTCATCTTCGTCCTGATCGCCCTGGCCTGCGCCGCGCTGTCCATGCTGTGGGGCGGCCGCCATGCCCTGCAGATGCAGGGCCTGAGCTTCTTCTTCTCCGCCGACTGGAATCCGGTCGAAAACAAGTTCGGCGCCCTCGCTCCGATCTACGGCACCCTGGTCACCGCGCTCATCGCGATGGTCATCGCCGTGCCGGTCAGCTTCGGCATCGCCTTCTTCCTCACCGAAGTCGCGCCGCGCTGGCTGCGTGGCCCGGTCGGTACCGCCATCGAACTGCTGGCGGGCATTCCTTCGATCATCTACGGCATGTGGGGCCTGTTCGTGCTGGTGCCGGTGATGACCGAGTACGTCACTCCGTTCCTCAACGAAACCCTGGGCGAGATGCCGATCATCGGCCCGCTGTTCCAGGGCCCGCCGCTGGGCATCGGCATGCTCACCGCCGGTTTCGTGCTGGCCATCATGGTCATTCCGTTCATCTCCTCGGTGATGCGCGAAGTGTTCCTGACCGTGCCGACCCGCCTCAAGGAATCGGCCTATGCACTGGGCTCCACCAAGTGGGAAGTGAGCTGGGACATCGTCCTGCCCTACACCCGCTCGGCGGTGATCGGTGGCATCTTCCTCGGCCTCGGCCGCGCCCTGGGCGAGACCATGGCGGTGGCCTTCGTGATCGGCAACAGCGTGCGCCTGTCGCCGTCGCTGCTGGAACCGGGCACCACCATCGCCGCGCTGATCGCCAACGATTTCGGCGAAGCCACTGAAACCTACCGCTCGGCCCTGCTGCTGCTCGGCTTCGTCCTCTTCATCGTCACCTTCGTGGTGCTGGCCATCGCCCGCCTGATGCTGATGCGCCTGTCCCGCAAGGAGGGCAACTGATGTCCACCACCGCTGATTCGCTGTACCTGCGCCGTCGCATCGGCAACGTCGTTGCGATCACCGCCTCCTGCGCCACCGCCCTGTTCGGCCTGTTCTTCCTGGGCTGGATCCTGTTCACCCTGGCCTCCAAGGGCCTGGCCGGCATCAACTGGGATCTGTTCACCAAGATGACGCCGCCGCCGATGCAGGAAGGCGGTCTCGCCAACGCCTTCTTCGGCAGTGCCGTGATGTGTGCGCTGGCGATCGGCATCGGCACCCCGCTGGGCGTGCTGGCCGGCACCTGGCTGGCCGAGTACGGCAACGCCCGCAAGGCCGGCACCGTGGTCCGCTTCGTCAACGACATCCTGCTGTCGGCGCCGTCCATCGTGCTTGGCCTGTTCGTCTACACGCTGTACGTGATGCAGACCGGCGGCAACTTCTCGGCGTTCGCCGGTGCGCTGTCGCTGGCCTTCATCGTGCTGCCGGTGGTGGTTCGCACCACCGACGAAATGCTGCGCCTGGTGCCCTCGCAGATGCGCGAAGCGGCCCTGTCGCTGGGCATCCCGCAGTGGAAGGTGATCGTGCAGGTGCTGTACCGCAGTGCGTCGGCCGGCATCATCACCGGCATCCTGCTGGCGCTGGCCCGCATCTCCGGCGAGACCGCACCGCTGCTGTTCACTGCCTTCGGCAACCAGTACTGGAACAACAACATCTTCCAGCCGATGGCCTCGGTGCCGGTGGTGATGAACCAGTTCGCCGGCAGCCCGTATGAATCCTGGCAGGTGCTGGCCTGGGCCGGTGCCCTGGTGCTGACTGTCTTCGTGTTGCTGGTCAGCCTTGCCGCCCGCGGCATCCTGCTGCGCAACCGTATCTCCCATGACTGACCTTTCCGTGGATAACGCCATGAACGACCTTTCCAACGCCGTGCCGATGCAGCGCATCGCCGTGCCGTCCTCGCACGAGAGCCTGCACACGCCGTCGCCGGTGAAGCTGGCTGCGCGTGGACTGGACTTCTACTACGACAAGTTCCATGCCCTGAAGGGCATCAACCTGGAGATCCCGGAAAAGCGCGTGACCGCGCTGATCGGCCCCTCCGGCTGCGGCAAGTCGACCCTGCTGCGCATCTTCAACCGCATCTACGCGCTGTACCCGAAGCTGGAGGCGCGCGGCGAAGTGCTGCTGGACGGCGAGAACATCCTGTCGCCGAAGTACCCGATGAACCGCCTGCGCAGCAAGGTCGGCATGGTGTTCCAGAAGCCGGTACCGTTCCCGATGACCATCTTCGAGAACGTGGCCTACGGCATCCGCCACCACGAGAAACTGAGCAAGGCCGACATGGCCGACCGCGTCGAGCAGGCACTGCGCCAGGGCGCACTGTGGGACGAAGTGAAGGACAAGCTGGGGCAGAGCGCACTGGGCCTGTCCGGTGGCCAGCAGCAGCGTCTGTGCATCGCCCGCGCCGTGGCCCTGCGCCCGTCGGTGCTGCTGCTGGACGAGCCGACCTCGGCGCTGGATCCGATCTCGACCAGCCGCATCGAGCAGCTGGTGGAAGAGCTCAAGCACGAGTACACCATCGTCATCGTCACCCACAACATGCAGCAGGCCGCGCGCGTGTCCGACTACACCGCCTTCATGTACCTGGGCGACCTGATCGAGCACGACCGCACCGAAGTGATCTTCTCGCAGCCGTCGCAGCGGCAGACCGAGGATTACATCACCGGTCGCTTCGGCTGAAACGTCAGTCGACAGACAGACAATGTCAGTCGAGCATGGCTCGACTCTACAAATCACGTCAGCCAGGCATGGCCTGGCTCTACCCGGATTGCAGACCATGAACCTTCCCAACGACCACATCGTCAAGAGCTACGACGAAGAGCAGCAGCGCCTGGTGGCCGAAATCGTGCGCATGGGCGAGATGGCCGTCGCCCAGCTCGAAGCGGCGATGGACGTGATCGAGAAGCGCGACGAGAACGCCGCCCATCGCATCATCGCCAACGACGAGGCGATCGATGCGCTGGAACAGCAGATCAGCCACGACGTGATGCGCCTGGCGCTGCGTGGCCCGATGGCACGCGACCTGCGCGAGATCCTGGCGGGCCTGCGCATCCCGGCCGACATCGAGCGCATCGGTGACTACGCCGCCAACGTCGCCAAGCGCTCGATCGCGCTGGGCAAGGTACCGCCGCTGCCGCAGATCCAGGGCCTGCGGGCGCTCGGCCGCCTGGCCGCGCAGCAGGTCCGTCGTGCCATTGCCGCCTACCGCGACAACGATGCCGATGCCGCGCTGGCGCTGCGCGAGGACGACGCCCGCCTGGACGCGCAGTACACCGCGCTGTTCCGCGAGCTGCTGACCTACATGATGGAAGACCCGCGCAACATCACCCCCTGCACGCATCTGCTGTTCATGGCGAAGAACCTGGAGCGCGTGGGCGACCACGCCACCAACATCGCCGAGAACGTGTGGTTCCTGGTGCATGGCGAGCAGCCGCTGCCGCCGCGTGAAAAACGCGATGAAACCTCCAGCACCGGCCAGCCCTGACGCTGCACTGCAACACCGGAGTTGACTCCAAGGTGGCCGCTGTCCTGGTGACAGCGGCCCTTTTGTTGTGGGCGTTCCGGCCACCGGTCTCCCGCTCTGCAACAAATCTCACGAAAATTTGAGTTCTTGGCGAGGATTCGTTGAGTAGGATCGCTGCACCATCGATTCACCCCGGGCGCCTGCCCACCACCTAGGAGTAAGACCGATGAGCAGTTCCAACAAGACCCTGTCCCTGCTGACCGCTACGGCCCTGGCCGCCGGCCTGGGCATGACCGCCAGTGCCTCGGCCCTGAGCATGAGCGACCTGGCCCAGGGCTACCTGGTGGCTGGCCAGGCGGCAAAGGCTGCCGATACCAAGCACGCCGAAGGCAAGTGCGGCGCCGACGGCAAGACCGCTGAAGGCAAGTGCGGCGGTGACAAGGGCAAGGCTGCCGAAGGCAAGTGTGGCGAAGGCAAGTGCGGTGCCGACAAGGGCAAGGCTGCTGGTGCAGCCGCTGCCAAGACAGGCGACAAGAAGTCGGCTGAAGGCAAGTGCGGCGAAGGCAAGTGCGGTGGCAAGCACTGACGTCCGCGCCAGCCTCGTCCACCCGCGGTCGCCGCTTCGTGCGGCGGCCGCCGGGTTGGGCCTGCGCCGGGCGCTGCTACAGGACCTGCGTGACGCCCCGGCAGGCGACTTCGATTTCCTCGAATGCGCGCCGGAGAACTGGATCCATGTCGGTGGTCCCGCCGGGGATGCACTGGCCGAACTGGCGCAGCGCCATCCGTTGAGCTGCCACGGCCTGTCGTTGTCGCTGGGCGGCAGCGCGCCACTGGATACGCAGCTGCTGGAACAGGTCGGCCAGTTCCTGGAAAAGCACCGCGTGCCGCTGTACAGCGAGCACCTGAGCTACTGCAGCGACGACGGCCACCTGTACGACCTGCTGCCGATTCCGTTCACCGACGAAGCCGTGCGCCATACCGCCGCACGCATCACCCACGTGCAGGACCTGCTGGGTCGCCGCATCGCGGTGGAGAACGTGTCCTACTACCTGGCGCCGGAGCCGGCGATGGACGAACTGGCCTTCACCAATGCCGTGCTCGCCGAAGCCGACTGCGACCTGTTGCTCGACGTCAACAATGTCTACGTCAACGCCTGCAACCACGGCTACGATGCCGACAGCTTCATTGCCGGGCTACCCGCAGAGCGCATCGTCTGCCTGCACGTGGCCGGGCACCTGGACGAGGCACCGGACCTGAAGATCGACACCCATGGCAGCGCGGTGATCGACCCGGTCTGGGAGCTGCTGGCGCGTACCTACGCGCGCATCGGCCCACGCCCCACCCTGCTCGAACGCGATTTCAACTTCCCCCCGTACGCCGAGCTGCAGGGCGAACTGCAGACCATCCGCCGCCTGCAGTCCCGCCATACCGGTATCGCCCATGGCTGATACCTCCCACACTCTGCGCGCACAGCAGCATGCGTTCACCGCACACCTGCGCGATCCGCAGGCGGTGGCCGCACCCGCCGGGCTGGAACCACGCCGGGTCGCGGTGTACCAGCGGCTGCTGTTCAACAACCTGCTCGGCCTGTTGAGCAACGGCTTCCCGGTCTGCGTGCGCCTGCTCGGCGAACCGGCCTGGAGCGACCTGGTGCGCCACTACTTCGCCACCCATCGCTGCCAGACGCCGCTGTTCACCGAACTGGCCGCCGAATTCGTGCAGTGGCTGCAGGCACAGCCGCAGCTGCCGCACCCGGCGTTGGCCGAGCTGGCCCACTACGAGTGGGTGGAAACCGCGCTGTACCAGCTTTCTGCCGAGCCGCTGCCGGTGCGGGGTGAGATCGATCCGCTGCGGGTGCCACTGCAACGCTCGCCGCTGGCGTGGCCGCTGCTGTACCAGTGGCCGGTGCACCGGCTGGGCGCCGAGGATGCACCAATGCAGCCGCCCACCGAGCCGACCGGCCTGCTGGTGCGCCGTGAGGCTGACGGCGAAGTGCGCTTCGCCGCACTCAGCCCGCTGGCGGTATACCTGCTGTCCAGCATCGGCGAACAACCCGGCCTCGATGGACATGCCTATCTGCGGCAATTGGCCGCCGCGCACGGCCTGGCTGAGGAGGCGCTGGCCGAACCCGGTGCTGCACTGCTGCAGCAGTTCCTGCAGGCCGGCGTGATCGGCCCGCTCACAGTCCCTGGCTGACGCCCCTTCCCCCCGGAGAACCACCGATGAACCTTCCGACCCTGGCCGCCGCGCGCGGCCAGCTGGACCGTCTCGCCCCCTGGCTGGCCCCGCTCGGCCTGCGCCTGCTGCTGGCCTGGGAATACTTCGAATCCGGCCGCGAAAAGCTGCACGGCCAGAACTGGTTCGCCGACCTGCAGGACGCCTTCCCGTTCCCGTTCGACCAGCTGCCGGCCACCCTGAACTGGCAGCTTGCAACCTGGTTCGAGCTGATTGGCGCGGCCTGCCTGCTGGTTGGCTTCGGCACCCGGTTTGCCGCCGCCAGCCTGCTGGTGCTGACCG
This sequence comes from Stenotrophomonas sp. GD03794, assembly GCF_029842145.1. Classification (NCBI taxonomy): domain Bacteria; kingdom Pseudomonadati; phylum Pseudomonadota; class Gammaproteobacteria; order Lysobacterales; family Lysobacteraceae; genus Stenotrophomonas; species Stenotrophomonas sp. GD03794. Next base: position 13,220 of record NZ_JAOCFV010000055.1, on the reverse strand, counting down.
TAGTGGCCACCTATGCGGTGCATTGGCCGATGGAGTGGAACTCGCTGGCCGACCTGGCCATGGGCTACGCGATCACTGACCAGGGCTTCGGCAACTTCAAGCTGCCGGTGCTGTTCATGGCGATGCTGCTGCCGCTGATCTTCACCGGCGCCGGCAGGCTGAGCGTGGATGCGTGGTTGCCGCGGTGGTCTCCCTCGGCCACGCCTGCACGGCCAGCAGTCCGGTAGATGCCGACCTTGGCCGGCGCGCACCGTGCCAACCAAGGTTGGCACCTACCGGAATCCTGAGCGCGCGGTGCCCCGGTAGGCTGAGCGTGGATGCGTGGTTGGCGCGGTGGTCTCCCTCGGCCACGCCTGCGCGGCCAGCAGTCCGGTAGATGCCGACCTTGGTCGGCGCGCACCGTGCCAACCAAGGTGGGCACCTGCCGGAATCCTGAGCGTGCGGTGCTCCGGCAGGTGTCGACCTTGGTCGACACACGCCCGTGCAGGGAACCCGTGCACCGCAGGCTGGCCGGGCGCTCAGGGTCGCTCTGCTAGAATTCACGCATGACTGACCCCACCCCCGCACCTGCCGCCGCTCCCGATTCCGCAGTACCCCAGGCGCAGCGCGCGATGTCACAACGCTTCCGCGGCTTCCTGCCGGTGGTGGTGGACGTGGAAACCGGCGGCTTCGACAGCCAGCGCAACGCACTGCTGGAAATCGCCGCCGTGCCGATCGAGATGGACGAGAACGGCCTGCTCTACCCCGGCCAGACCGCCAGCGCCCACGTGGTGCCGGCCGAGGGCCTGGAGATCGATCCGAAATCACTGGAAGTGACCGGCATCATCCTCGACCACCCGTTCCGGCTGGCCAAGGAAGAGAAGGCCGCGCTGGACCACATCTTCACCCCGGTGCGTGCGGCAATGAAGAAGTACGGCTGCCAGCGCGCGATCCTGGTCGGCCACAACGCTCATTTCGACCTCGGTTTCGTCAACGCGGCGGTGGCACGCACCGGCCACAAGCGCAATCCGTTCCATCCGTTCAGCGTGTTCGACACGGTGACCCTGGCCGGTATCGCCTACGGGCAGACCGTGCTGGCGCGTGCGGCCACGGCCGCCGGGCTGGGCTGGGACGCGAACGAGGCACACAGCGCGGTGTATGACACCGAGCAGACGGCACGGTTGTTCTGCACGATCGCCAACGCCTGGCCGCGGTGAAGCGGCCAACGGCGGAGCCCCTCGTGGCGTGAAGCGAATCATCGGTTGGGCCGGGCAAGGTGGGTTCGCGGGGGACGCCGTGAACCCTTCCCTGGGGGCTTAGCCGCGCCATCCATGGCGCGGATACCCCCGCGAACCCACCCTGCCCGGCCTTCGACAGGTTGCTGGCCGCCACGGAAAGATCAGAAAAAGCGGGAGCAACCGCGGGTCGCTGCGCTCGTTGGGGGCTGCCGATCACTTCTGTGGTGGGTCACTTCTCTGGTGGGTGCCGACCGTTGGTACGGCAACACCCGTAGATCCACGCCATGCGTGGATGCGATCACCCAATGCTCGTACGATCGCGGCCATCGCTCTTGGCGCGGTACAGCGCGCGGTCTGCGCGCTGGTACAGCAGTGCCGGGGTGCGGTCGTCGGCATCCAGTTCCACCAGGCCCGCGCTGAAGGTCACGCGCAGTCCGTCCACCCCGGCCCAGTCGGGATGGTCGTGGAACAGGCCGCGCAGGCGCGCGCACAGCTGTGCGGCTTCCTCCAGGCGGGTGTCGTTGAGCAGCAGCGCGAACTCTTCGCCGCCGGTCCGCGCCGGCAGGTCCGAGTCGCGGCTGGCGGCAGCGATCAACCGTGCCACCTGCACCAGCACGGCATCACCGATGCTGTGGCTGTGGCGGTCGTTGACGTCCTTGAAGTGGTCGATATCCAGCACCACCAGGCACAGCGGATGACCGCTGCGCTGCGAACGCGCGAAGTCGCGCGCCAGGGTCTCATCGAAGGCACGGCGGTTGGCCAGGCCAGTCAGTGCATCCTCGCGGGCCTGCCGTTCGAAGGCCTCGGCCTGGCGTGCGAGGCGCTCGGCCAGTTCGGTCTTTTCCTGGTTCAGCGCCTGCAGGTGCACGGTCTTGGCCTGCAGGTCGAAGGTGGCTTCATCCACACGCCGTGCCAGGCGCAGGTTGCTGGCCTTCAGCTGCTGCAGCAGCAGGCGGTACAGCGCCACCAGCCCGGCCAGCAGCAGCAGTCCACCCAGCACCTGCACGCTGCGTCGCTGCCACCAGAACGGCTCCACGGTGAAGCTCCATACCGCTTCCTGCTGGCCCCAGCTGCCACCCGGATGAGCCGCCGCCACGTGCAGGGTGTAGTCGCCCGGCGGCAGGCCGACGAACTCCACGCTGCGCTGCGGACCGCGTTCGACCCACCCCGCATCCAGGCCGTCCAGCCGCGTGCGGTAGCGGATCCGGTCAGACATCAGGTAGCTCAGGCCGACATAGCTCACCGTCAAGCGGCGGCCGCCGGGAATGTAGTTGCGGTCCGGGCCCTCCCAATGCACCGGTGCGCCATCCACCTGCACGCTTTCAATCGCTGCCGGCGGTGAAAGACGCTCGCGGAAGCGCTGCAGGCGCTGCGGATCGACGGTGCTCAGGCCACCGGCGGTGACCACCCAGAACGTGCCGTCCTGGCGCAGGATCGCCGATGGGCTGGAGCTGCCATTGGCCTGTGCATTGGCCATGCCGTCGATCTCGTTGTAGCGCTCCACCACCACCCGCGGCGTGCGGCCATCTGCCACGCCATTGAGCGTGGCCATGTCGGTGCGCAGCACGCCGCGGTTGCTGCTGATCCAGACGTTGCCCAGGCGGTCCGGCACCAGCTGGAACACCGTGTCCACCGGCATGCCCTGCTCCAGGCCAACCCGTGCCAGCGTTCCATCCTGCCAGCGATACAGACCACGGTCGCTGCTGATCCACATCGCGTCACCCAGCTGATGGAAGCCGAACACGCTGCGGCCACCGCCCATCGGGGCCAGGTCAATCGCCTGCACCCGATCGCCGCGCAGTACGCGGATGCCTTCGATGGTGCCGATCCACAGGTTGCCCTGATGGTCATGCTCAAGCGCGGTGATCAGGCCACCGGGCATGCCCGGGACGTTCGATACCTGCACGCGATCACCCTCGATGCGGACCACGCCCTTCTGAGTGCCGGCCCAGACGCCGCCCTGCGGATCGACGCTGATCGCCCGGATGTTGCCACCCGGCATGCCATCGGCGGCCGCATAGTTGTGGCGCAGGCTGCCGTCGCGACCGAGGCGGTAGACACCGTCGCCGAAGGTCCCCACCCACAGGTCTCCATCAGCCCCCTGCGCCAGGCTCAGCACCGATGGCGCCTTGCCGCCGCGGTTGTGCAGTGGCACGGCACGGAAGCGGCCATCGGGCGTCTGCAGGTCGAGGCCGCTGGCACTGCCCACCCACAGCTGGCGGTTGCGATCCTCGAACACGGTGCGCACGTAGTCGCCGCTGAGACCGTCGCGTTCGGTGTAGCTGCTGAACAGCGTTTCGCGCAGGCGGTACAGGCCGCCATTGGCGCCCACCCAGATGCTGCCTTCGGCATCCTCGCGCAGGCTGACCACGCGCCCGCCCGGCAGGTTGAGGCCGGCCGGCAGCCGCTCCAGCCCATGTGCGGAGATGCGCAGCAGGCCCTGGTTCTCGGTGCCCAGCCACAGGTCACCATGGCGATCCTGCAGCATCGAGGTCATGTGCAGCTGGCCCGGCAGGCGGTGCACCAGCACCAGCTGATCGTCCTCCACCCGGTACAGGCGTTCGCCGGCCACGATCCACAACGCGCCATCCGGCGCGCGGTACGGCCACGACAGGCCGCTGCCCGCACCCAGGCCCCATGCAGCCGGCGCGCGCTTGAGCACGCCGTCGTTGTCGCGCAGCACCAGCCCGTCAAGGGTGCCGACCCAGACCCGGTCCTGCGCATCGACCACCAGCTTGGTGAAGCTCATCGCCATCGGCAGGTCAGCCGGCGGCGCCTGGTAGACGATGCCCTTGTCGGGCACCAGGTAACCCAGTCCCTTGCCTTCGTACAGCAGCCACAGGCGCCCCCGGCTGTCCATCTGCATGGACTGGATCAGCACCTGCGGGGTATCGGCCTGGTGCTCCCAGACCCGCCACTGGCCGTCATTGCCACGATGGCTGACATTGCCGCGCGAATCACTGATCCACAGCCCGCCCTGGCGGTCGACGAACAGCGCGCCGATGCCGTTGTCGCGCAGGCCCGGGCGGGTACTGCGGTCGAACACGGTGAAATCCAGGCCGTTGTAACGCACCAGGCCTTCCCAGGTGGCGAACCACAGGTGGCCTTCCGGCGTCTGCGCGATGTCACGCAGCGAGTTGTGTGGCAGGCCGTTGCGCGATGTCCACACATCGATGGCGTAGTCGCGCAGCGGGGGCGCACCGTCCTGTGCAGCCAGCGGCAGCGCAAGCGCCAGCAGCAGCCACAGCAGCCCCTGCCGCAGCACCCGCCTGAATCCTGATACGTGGCACTCCACCCAGCGCCGGTTGCCCCCCTGTCCGCCCATCAGTGCAGCGGCGGTGGCCAGACGCGGCTGCCAGGCCAGGCAGCGTGCGGGAACGGCCGGGCAGCGCGGAACGGCGTGCCGGCGGGAACGGGCTGGCTCATCGACGGGAAACTGGGGAGTTGCGCAGATGATAGGCCAAACCCCGGCCCGGGCGTCACCGTTGCCAGGCCGTCAGCCTCAGCCAGCCCGGCCCGGCGGCACCACCTGCGCGCTGGCTGGCCACTGCACCACCGCCTCCAGTCCGCCTTCGGCACGGTTGCGCAGCCACAGGCGGGCGCCGTCCTTCTCGGCCAGTGCGCGGGCGATGGTGAGGCCCAGCCCGGCACCGCCGGTTTCCCGCGAGCGCGAAGTTTCCACCCGCACGAACGGGTCGAACACCGCCTCCAGCTGATCCTCCGCCAGCCCGGGACCATCGTCCGACACCATCACGGTGATCGTGCCACCGCCGCGTTCCACCCGCACCCGCACCCGGTAGGCGTACATCACCGCGTTGTCCACCAGGTTGGAGAACAGGCGATGCATGGCCAATGGGCGCAGCATCAGCACCGCGCCGGTACCGCCCTCGAAGACGACATCGGCACCGCCCTCGGCGGCGTCTTCAACGATGCTCTCCAGCAGTGAATCCAGGTCCAGCGCGGCACGCTGCTCGGCGCTTTCGGCGCTGCGGGCCAGCTCCAGGCCTTCGCGCACCAGCGCCTGCATTGCCGCCAGATCGCCGATCAGGCGCTCGCGCAGCGCTTCATCGCTGACGTTCTCCAGGCGCAGGCGCAGGCGGGTCAGCGGGGTCTGCAGGTCATGGGTGATCGCCGCCAGCATCTGCGTACGCTCGGCCAGGTGCCGCTGCAGGCGGTGCTGCATGGCATTGAAGGCTTCGGCGGCACGCTGCACCTCGCGCGGCCCGCGCAGTGGCAAGGGATCACGCTGCAGGTCATCGCCGAGATCCTCGGCAGCGGCCGCCAGTTCCTGCAGCGGCGCGCTGGCCATGCGCGCGACGATGTAGGCCAGCACCGCGATCGCCAGCACCAGCAGGGTCAGGAACCACGGGTCCACGGCCAGGATGCCGTTGTGTGCCACCGCAGGCGAATCCAGCGCGAGCTTCAGCAGCGTGCCGTCGTTGAGGGTCACGTCGACCGCACGGCACTTGGGCGGGATGAACGCCGGATCACGTTCGCGTGGATGCCGGCGATGCCCCGGCGGCGGTGGTGGCAACAGATCCTGCAGCTTGGGAATGCAGGAGCGGAACGAAGCGAAATGCACATGCGCGCGTGCGACCGGGCCCGGCCGGTCATCCAGCACTTCCATCAACGCCGTATCGGCCCGCCCCAGGCGTGCACCTGGCTGCAGCGCGCGCACGCTCGGCCCGCCAACCTCCAGCAGGCGCTCGCGCAGTTCGGGATTGCCGTCGAGCAGGTTGACGTAACCCTGCAGGCGGTCGGCGATGCGGTTCAGGTTCTGCCGCTCGAACTCCTGCTGGCGTTTGGAGGTAGCCAGCATGGTCGCGCCGATCGCGGCCACGCTCATGCCCAGCAGCAGGATCACGAACAACCGCCCGACCATCGAGGACAGGAAATGACGCAGGCGCTTCATCGCGGCTTATTCCAGGTTCACCGAGGAGGCCAGCACATAGCCTTCGTTGCGCACGGTCTTGATCAGTCCGTCCGGGCCACCGTCGTCGCCCAGCTTGTTGCGCAGCCGGCTGACCTGCAGATCGATGGCACGGTCCTGCGCCTCGTAGTTGCGGCCGCTGCTGAGCGCGACCAGCTGCTCGCGCGACAGCACCTTGTTGGCATGGGCGATGAACACCCGCAGCAGGCGGAACTCGGCGCCGGACAGCACCACCACGCGATCGTCCGGATCGACCAGGTGGCGATGCTCCAGGTCGAACACCCAGCGCGAGAAACGCGCACGGCGCACCGACAGCGGCTCTAGGTTGGCCGGCAGCGCCTCGGTCCGGCGCAGCACGTTGCGGATGCGCGCCAGCAGCTCGCGCGGTTCGAACGGCTTGGCCAGGTAGTCATCGGCGCCCATTTCCAGGCCCAGCACGCGGTCGATCGGCTCGGCACGCGCAGTCAGCATGATCACCGGCGTGTTCGAGCGCGCGCGCAGGTCGCGGCACAGGGTCAGGCCATCCTCGCGCGGCAGGTTGAGGTCGAGCACGATCAGGTCCACGTGTTCGCGGTCCAGCAGCTGGCGCATGGCGGTGCCGTCTGCGGCCGTGCTTACCTGGTAGCCGGCACGGCCGAGCTGTTCGGCCAGCAGGGTGCGGATGTCGTTGTCGTCGTCGACGATCAGCAGTCGATGCATCGTGTTTTCAGTCTCCATGTCGCGATCATCCCGTGTCGGCAGCTGAACCGCATCCGGGGCAATGCGTACCAGTGTATCCAGCCATGGGCGGGATACCTGTGGTTACGCGTATTCACCGACAGTGTTACATAGAGACATACCCCGAGGATTGAGCCGCCCATCGCCCGGTCTTCACAATGCCCACCAACGCCGCCGCCGCGGCCCCGAGAGTGAAGCCACGACGTGACGTTCCGCCTGCTGCCTGCGACCCGCCGGGGTCGCCTGATACTGATCGCCCTGCTTGCCCTGATCGTTGCCGTGGCCGCCTGGTGGCTGCTGCGCAAACCCGCTGCCCCGGCGGTGGCGACCACGCCGGTCAGCCGCGGCGACATCGAGCAGACCGTGGAAGCCACCGGCGTGATCGACGCCTACAAGCTGGTCAGCGTCGGTGCGCAGGCCTCGGGCCAGATCAAGTCGCTGAAAGTTCAACTGGGCGACACCGTGAAGGAAGGTGACCTGATCGCCGAGATCGACGCCACCACCCAGCAGAACCAGGTGCTCAACGCGCAGGCCTCGCTGGACCAGGTCACCGCCCAGCGCGCCGTCCAGCAGGCCACCCTGCGCCAGGCCGAACTGGAGTTCGCGCGCCAGCAGCAGATGCTGGCCGCCGAGGCCACCTCGCGCCAGGAATACGATGCCGCCGAGGCGCAGCTGAAGACCGCCCGTGCCCAGCTGCAGTCCTACGAGGCACAGATCAAGGGCCGCGAAACCGAACTGGGCACCGCCCGCGCCAACCTGGCCTACACCCGCATCGTGGCGCCGATGGACGGCACCGTGGTGGCGGTGGTGGCCGAGGAAGGTCGCACCGTGAACGCCAACCAGACCGCACCGACCATCGTCATGCTGGCGCGGCTGGACGTGGTCACGGTCAATGCCGAGATCTCCGAGGCCGACGTGGTCAAGATCAAGGCAGGCATGCCGGTGTACTTCACCACGCTGGGCGATCCGGACCGCAAGTACCACGCCACGCTGCGCCAGATCAATCCGGCGCCGGCCTCGATCGCCAATGAAAACTCGTCCAGTTCCAGCAGCTCTTCCAGTTCCAGCTCCAGCAGCGCGGTCTACTACAACGCACTGTTCGATGTGGAAAACCCGGATGGCACGCTGCGCATCGACATGACCGCGCAGGTCTCGGTGCTGCTGAAGCAGGCCAAGGGCGTGCTGATGGTGCCGGCAGTGGCGTTGGGACCGAAGCGCCGTGGCGACGAGCGCATGGTGCGGGTGCTGGACGACAAGGGCCAGCCGCAGCCGCGCAAGGTCACCGTGGGCATCAACAACGGCGCCTCGGCCGAGATCCTGTCGGGGCTGAAGGAAGGCGAGCGCGTGGTGGTCGGCGAAGCCGGTGCGGCCGGTGCCAGCGCCGCCGGCGGCAACCGTGGCGGCATGCAGATGCGGGTTGGCGGCCCGGGCATGGGGCGCCGATGAGCACGACGGCGCCGCTGCTGCGCCTGCGCGACCTGCGACGCGAATTCCCGGCCGGCGATGATGTGATCGCCGTGCTGCGCGACGTCAATCTCGACATCCACGCCGGTGAGATGGTGGCCATCGTCGGCCAGTCCGGTTCGGGCAAGTCGACGCTGATGAACATCCTCGGCTGCCTCGACCGCCCTACCCGCGGCAGCTACCAGGTGGCCGGCCGCGAGACCGGAAAGATGGCGCCGGACGAGCTGGCCGAACTGCGCCGCGAGCATTTCGGCTTCATCTTCCAGCGCTACCACCTGCTCGGCGACCTGGACGCGCGCGGCAACGTAGAGGTGCCGGCGGTGTATGCCGGCAGCCCGGGCGCAGTGCGCAACGCGCGTGCCGAACAGCTGCTGCAGCGGCTGGGCCTGAGCGATCGCATGCACCACAAGCCGGGGCAGTTGTCCGGTGGCCAGCAGCAGCGCGTGTCGATCGCCCGTGCCCTGATGAACGGCGGCGAGGTGATCCTGGCCGACGAACCAACCGGCGCGCTCGATACGAAATCCGGCGAGGAAGTGATGGCGATCCTCGGTGAGCTGCACGCCGAAGGCCATACCATCATCATCGTCACCCACGACATGAGCGTGGCCGAACACGCGCAGCGCATCATCGAGATCCGCGACGGCGAGATCATCGCTGATCGCGCCAACCCGAATGCGCCGACCTACCGTGCGCAGCGCGAGGCCAGCACCGGCGTCGCCCGCGGCAACAGCTGGCGGGCCGCACGCGACCGCTTCACCGAAGCGTTCCGGATGGCGCTGCTGGCGATGAACGCACATCGGCTGCGCACCTTCCTGACCATGCTCGGCATCATCATCGGCATCGCCTCGGTGGTCTCGGTGGTGGCGCTGGGCAATGGCTCGCAACAACAGATCCTGCAGAACATCAGCGCGCTCGGCACCAACACCATCGACGTCTATCCCGGCCGTGGTTTCGGCGACATGCGCTCGGCGCGGGTACAGACGCTCAAGGCCAGCGACGCCGATGCACTGGCAAAGCAGAGCTACGTGGACAGCGCCACCCCCAGCGTGTCGACCTCGGTCACCGCCCGCTACCGCAACCAGTCCTCCACCGCCCAGGTCAGCGGCGTCGGCGAGCAGTTCTTCCGGGTCAAGGGCGTGACCCTGCTCAGCGGCAGCTTCTTCGATAGCGATGCGGTGAAGGGCCTGGGCCAGGTGGCGGTGATCGATGAGAACACCCAGGCCCAGTTCTTCCCCGATGTCGACCCGGTCGGCCAGGTGATCCTGCTCGGCAATGTGCCGGCACGCGTGGTCGGCGTGGCCAAGCGCCAGAGTTTCGGTTTCGGCGGCAGCACCAGCCTCAGCGTGTGGGTGCCGTACACCACGGTGATGTCGCGCATGCTCGGCCAGAGCCACGTGTCCAGCATCACCGTGCGCGTGGACGACGACACGCCGATGGATGCCGCACAGGAAGCGATCACCCGCCTGTTGACCCTGCGCCATGGCACCGAGGACTTCTTCCTCAGCAACAGCGCCGAGATCCGCCAGACCATCGAACAGACCACGCGCACGATGACGCTGCTGATCGGCGCCATCGCCGCCATCGCGCTGCTGGTCGGCGGCATCGGCGTGATGAACATCATGCTGGTCTCGGTCACCGAGCGTACCCGCGAGATCGGCGTGCGCATGGCCGTGGGTGCACGGCAGAGTGATATCCGCCAGCAGTTCCTGATCGAGGCGGTGCTGGTCTGCCTGCTTGGCGGCGTACTCGGCATCGGCCTGGCCCTGCTGCTGGGCTCGATGATCGGGCGCTTCGCCAGCGACTTCCAGGTGCTGTTCTCCACGGCCTCGATCGTTGCCGCGTTCGCCTGCTCGACCCTGATCGGCGTGGCGTTCGGCTTCCTGCCTGCGCGCAACGCCGCGCAGCTCGACCCGGTGGAGGCCCTGGCCCGCGAATGAAGATGATGACCCGACTGACCTTCCCTGCCCCCTCGCGCCTGCTGCTGGCCGGTGCCGTTCTGCTCGCCCTGTCCGGCTGCGCATCGATGGGCCGCTATCCGGTGCAGGACCCCGACGTGGCGGCGACCTACGGTCGTGGCGACGCCACCCTCAATGCGCCCGCGGACGATCCGCGCAGCAGCCTGGATACTCCGGGCCGCGACATCCGCCAGGACACCTGGTGGACCGGTTTCGGCGATGAGCGTCTCGACCGTCTGGTGGCGCAGGCGCTGGCTGCCAACAGCGATCTTGCCGCCGCTGGCCTGGCCGTGCAGCGTTCGCGCCTGCAGGCCGGACTGGCCAGCAACGCGCTGTGGCCACAGCCTTCGTCGTCCGGCGTCAGCGGCAATGCCAGCCGCGCCACCGACCAGGCCGACGACTGGCGCCGCAGCTATTCCACCGGCGTCTCGCTGGGCTGGGAAGTGGACCTGTGGGGCCGCCTGCGCACCCAGCGCGACATCGCCCGCTGGGAAGCCGAGGCCAGCGAGGAAGACCGGCAGAACACCGCGCTGCTGGTGATCAGCGACACCATCAACCAATACTGGAACCTGGCCTATCTCAACCAGTCCATCGCCACCGGCCAGGCCAACCTGGAGCGGCTGGAACGTACCCGCGAACTGGTCCAGGCCCGCTTCGACGCCGGTGCAGTATCGCGCCTGGAAGTACGCCAGGCACTGCAGAACCTGCAGTCGCAGCGTTCCTCGCAGAGTGCGCTGGAACAGCAGCGGGTGGAGGCCCGCAATGCACTGACCGTGCTGCTGGACGGCACGCCCTGGCCGCAGCAGGACGAACCGCAGGACCTGCTCGGCGCACGCAGCCCCAGCATCGCGGAGGGCCTGCCGACCGACCTGCTCGGTCGCCGTCCCGACCTGCGCGCGGCCGAACTGCGCCTGCGCAACAGCCTGAAGACCATCAAGGTCACCGCCACCCAGTACTACCCGGCGCTGAGCCTGACCGGCAGCCTCGGTTCCAGCGCAACGTCGCTGGGTGACGTGCTGCGCAACCCGGTGGCCACGCTGGGCGCCGGCCTGTCGCTTCCGTTCCTCAACCTGCAGCGCGCGCAGCTGGATACCGATATCGCCGGCACCGCCTACCAGATCGCCGCGACCAATTTCCGCAAGACGCTGTACACCGCGCTCTCGGAAGTGGACAACGCGCTGTCGGCACGCGAGCAGCTGGCGCGCCAGGTGGCGGCCTCGCAGGCTTCGTACGACGAAGCGGTGGAAGTGGAACGGGCGCAGGAAGTGCGCTACCGCGTGGGTGCCACCGACCTGCGCACCTGGTTGGAAGCGCAGCAGACCCGGCGCGATGCCGAGCTGTCGCTGGCGCGCGTGCGCCAGGGCCAGCTGAACAACGACGTCACCTTGTTCAAGGCACTGGGCGGCAGCGCGGGGTGAGGCGGCAAGAGCGCCAACCAAGGTTGGCGACTACCGGTAGGTGTCGACCTTGGTCGACACGGCCGATCCACGCCATGCGTGAATCGGATCGCCGGTAGCGCCGGGCCATGCCCGGCGAAGCAATCCGCCGGGCATCGCCCGGCGCTACCGGAAAGCCGATCAACCGCGCTGGCGCACGGCCTCGAACAGGCTGACACCGGCAGCGACGGAGACGTTCAGGCTCTCGATCTCGCCCGGCATCGGGATCTTGACCAGGCCATCGCAGTTCTCGCGGGTCAGGCGGCGCAGGCCATCGGCTTCGCCGCCCAGCACCAGGGCGATGTTGCCCTTCAGGTCCAGCTGGTACAGCGAGGCGGTGGCTTCGCCGGCCAGGCCGTAGATCCACACACCCTGCTTCTGCAGGTCCTTCAGGCAGCGCGACAGGTTGGTCACCGCCACCACCGGGATGAGATCGGCGGCACCGGCCGAGGTCTTGCGCACGGTGGCATTGACCGTGGCCGACTTGTCCTTGGGGATGATCACGGCAGTCGCGCCGGCGGCAGCCGCCGAGCGCAGGCAGGCACCGAGATTGTGCGGGTCCTGCACTTCGTCCAGCACCAGCAGCAGGGCCTTGCCCTCGGCCGCGGTGACCAGGCCTTCCAGCTCGTTCTCGCTGTAGGTGCGGGCGGCGGCATAGCGCGCGGCCACGCCCTGGTGGCGCACCGAACCGCCGACACCGTCCAGCGCCTGGCTGTTCACCTTGCGCACGTCGATGCCCTTGCGGCGGGCGTTTTCCTCGATCTCGGTCAGGCGCGGGTTCTTCGCACCGGCCTCGACCAGCACTTCGCGGACGTTCTCGGCGTCGTTCTCGATGGAGGAGGCGACGGCGTTGACGCCGACAATCCACTGGCTGTTCTTGCTCATGCGGGCGGGGACCGGAAAGGGGGTGGCTATGGTAGAGCATCGGCGGGCCGGGCGCTGCGGCCGGCCCTCTGTAGCGCCGAGCCCATGCTCGGCGGGCGGCGGCCGATGAAGCCTGAACCCAGAGCAGCCGAGCGCGGGCTCGGCGCTACAGGTGGCTTATCGGCTGCGCGGCGGCCAGTGCGGGGTGTCGTGGTCCGGGTGCTGGTGGGACACGATGGTGGCCAGGAACTCCAGCGCCGCGATGTCGTCCTCGGTGCGCCGCGCCGGCAGGTCGGACAGGCTGTCGACGAACGGCAGCTTGCGCTCCACCCCGTACTGGATGGTCGGTGGCAGGCGTTCCGGCTCGTCGAAGGCACCGGCGGCCACGGCCACGCCATCCGGGGCTTCGTAGGTCAGGGGCGTTCCGCAGTCGGCGCAGAAGCCACGCCGCACCACGTTGGACGACTGGAAATAGCGTGGCTGGCCGCGGGTCCAGCTGAACTGCACGCCGCGCACGGATACCAGCGGCGCGTAATAGGCACCGAACGCCTTCTGGCACATCCGGCAATGGCAGATCGAGCTATCGGTCAGCTCGCCTCGCGCCTGGAAGCGGATCGCGCCGCACTGGCAGCCGCCG